>JADFOC010000384.1 GCA_022563075.1 Pseudomonadota bacterium | reverse complement strand
TGATTACGCGCCATTGCACCAACGCCAGTGCAGATAACTAACATGGCGATCAGTGGGTCAGCGTAGAATTTGAAGTGCGGGGAAATCGTAGCATTAAGCATTGGGTAAATGGCGATCTGGTATTCGAACTACAAGGCCCTCAACTCGACGAGAATGACGCCGATGCACGGGTATTAATTCGACAGGGTATGCCGATAATGCTTAAAGAGGGCTACGTGGCACTTCAAGCAGAGAGCCATCCCACCGAATTCAGAAAAATAGAATTATTACCCCTGGCTGTCGATTAAAGCCGCTCGATTCTATCCATCCACGAGTTCATTCCGAGCGGCACTGGCGCTCATCCTTCGGCCTGCGTCATATCCAGTGCGGTCTGGTTTCGCAGAATCTCGTGCCTGAACCGAGCCTCCAGCATTAAGCACTCTACTCCAAGCGTCGCGTAGTTCAGCATCTCTGGCAAGAAACTGTTTGGCAATCCAGCACACGGCCTGTTAGCGGCGACAATAGCCCGTTATCTCAGCAGAGACTGAATCGCCGCCGGCGGGACAAATCGATCATCAGTCACATCATCAAATGTAACTTCGCTAATTAAAATATCAAATTCCTGTCCAGCCTGATTGATAGTCAATGATGAAGGCAATCTGTAGCCAGCATAGTCCCCATACGCATTTATCAGGGTAGATGTTTCAATATCACCTAAGGGGCTTGCCGCGGTTGCATCGGTTCGGACGATTAAAGCAGATTCCACCGAGAAATAGAGCGTCGTCGTCTTACCTCTGGAATCTACCATGCTCACCTTGTAAGCATCACTACCCTTAACCTGAGTCACTTCCTGTGTTTCCTGTTGCGGAAAGATTGTGGCGTAATTCAAGGGCAGATAATAATCTGCTTGTTGTACTATATCGATCAACGCGTCACCTTCCAATACAGAATTGCCCTGTAAGGGATTCACCGACCAACCGACTTCACCATTGTATCCCGATTCAATAGTACCGAGACCAGACAATTCGATAAGCTGTGATATATAGTTGGGTGCTGCCGAATAAATCACCATATCGCCTTCGATGCCGAACCCACCCAACACGAACCGCCCACGCATAGTGGTCGAAGAATGAGATCGAATAACATCTTCCCCGCCGATGGCATCCACATAACGAGCAAGTAACGCCCGCGGCGTGGGCAGGCCATTTGCTCCCACTTCATTGCGATAATCAGCCCCCGATGGACCTCCCGCGCAGTGTGTTAAAACTACCGCAGTAAAACAAAAAACCATAGCCAGCTTTAGGTATTTCATTACAGAATGCCCCCCTTGCAAAAAGTTGCTCAAAAGATACTGCTGCCGACGATAGAGCCCGGCAAAGTACAAATCAGATTTATATCACGATTAAGTCTCCTTCTAGTATAAAAAAATAAAATGAATCGAGTCATTAACTTAAACTTTCTACTGAGTTATTCTTCAGTGGCACTTTCAATTTCTCAGGGTCGTAGTTGCTATGACTAGTCGACGCTCTCTATTACAAGCAATGGCGTTGCTGCCACTGGCAAGCGCATGCGCACTGAGCCCAACTACTCGCTCTCGCAATTACACTCCCTCCGGACTACCACTGCGCCGCGTCATTGTGTCCGACGCAAGAGTGATCCGCACCATAGCCGGTCTCAGACCCTTTCGTAGCGCCGGTTTTGTGGTAAAAGCCGAATCTTATGATGACAAAATTGTGATTCATAACTATGGTCATGGTGGCGGCGGCATTACCCTGTCATGGGGTACTTCGCACCTGGCGATGGAACTGGCACTGCAAACCAGTCACCGGCGCTGTGCCGTATTAGGCTGCGGCGCAGTGGGTCTGGCCACCGCCCGATTGATGCAGGATCGCGGTTGGGATGTGACTATCTATGCCAAAGACCTACCGCCCAACACCACCTCCAATATCGCCGGCGGTCAATGGTCCCCGACTTCGGTTTACGACGAAGCAGCGCTTACCCCCGCCTTCGAAATGCAATTCGAGCAGGCCATGCGCCATGCTTACCGTTATTTCCAAAACCTGGTGGGTCCCAAATATGGAGTGCGCTGGATCAGTAATTACACGGTCAGCAACAATCCACCATCGCCTGAGAATTTCAACGACAAGTATGCAGACATGTATCCGCAATTAATGGATTTGACGCCCGATCAACATCCATTTGCTGCACCCTTTGTGCGTCACTATGACACCATGCTGATCGAACCCGCCATTTATCTTCCGGCGATGATGCAGGACTACTATGCTGCCGGCGGGCTTATCGTGGTTCGAGAATTTACCGATAGAGCGGACGTGCTGACATTAGCAGAGCCAGTTATCATTAATTGTACTGGTTTGGGGTCGCGTGACCTATTCGATGATGAAGAACTATTTCCGATCAAAGGTCAGCTCAGTTTCCTATTGCCGCAAAGCGAAGTTAACTACATATTAATTGGCAACGGCATCTACATGTTTCCCCGCAGTGATGGCATCTTGTTGGGAGGCACATTTGAGCGCCATGAATGGTCTCTCACCCCCGATCCACAGGAAACCAGACGCATATTGGACCAACACCAGACCTTTTTTGCCGCCATGGATGATCCCTGGGCATGACGCACATTTGGACCATGCCATAGAGCAATCTGGTTTCCAGCTAACCCAGCCAACACCAATGATCGGGGCGTTGGTTTCGCGCAAGCGCGTTACCCGCTAATAACTGGTGAGCCAGCAGATGAGCACTATGATCCCAAAAGCTCGACCATCGATCAGACCTGAAAAGTCTCTCGCTCCAAAAAAAAACGGTGACGATGCAGCCTTTAGGACTGCAGTGTCACCGCTAAGGAGCATACTACTCAGATTACCCTTCCTGAGTACTACGTACGCCAGCAGGATTCCCTTCGCCCGCAAGAGAATATAGTGAGCTTGCAGTTGAGCCAGACTGGTTTCGTTATCACCGCCATCGACGGCAGTTATCTGATTGGCGGGCTGCAGCAACAGCGTGGTTATCGCAGGATCTGCCATCAACATGGAATAACGCCGTGAGCCATGGCCAAGTCTCCTCTGACGGTTTACCGAAGGCACAGCTGAGCGCCAACAAGGGTATTTCAATCCAGATGCAGAAGAATCGCGACTTCTAAAGTATGGCAGCGAGGCCTGCGGTGCCGCCACGGATGGCGCTGGCTTGGCCGATGCTTTACAGCAAATCAGTTTGCTGATAAAAAACTGGT
>JADFOC010000383.1 GCA_022563075.1 Pseudomonadota bacterium | reverse complement strand
GCCGAATTGCTGCGCTCGATGCAGCTTCCGGCGATGAACTATGGGTATTCGACACCAAGGCGTGGGAGGCAGGGCGTCCGCCTAACTTGGGTTGGAACACGCGTGGCGTAGCTTATTGGGAAGATGGGGATAAGAAACGAATCTTTTTTGCCACTAATGATGCTTATTTGTGGTCAATCGACGCCGAAACCGGGGAAGCCGATGAGGATTTTGCGGAGGCAGGACGGGTCGATCTAAGTCAAGGATTGGGCAGAGCAGTCGACAGGCGCCAATATGGAGTGATCTCGCCCCCTCTGGTAACAAACAACCGGGTCATCGTTAATTCCATAGTCAACGACGGCCCACAAACAAAAGAAATGCCACCGGGACATGTCCGAGCATTTAATCCTTCTACTGGAGAGTTGGAGTGGATGTTTCGAACCATTCCGCAAGCCGGCGAGTTTGGCATTGACACCTGGGAAGATGGCTCATGGGAATATACCGGTAATACCAATTCATGGACCATCATGAGCGCCGACGATGAACTCGGAATTGTCTATATCCCCATCGGCACGCCTACCAATGATTGGTATGGCGGTCTGAGGAAAGGTGACAATCTATTCGCCGAAAGCCTGGTGGCGGTGAAGGCAGCAACCGGTGAATTGATCTGGCATTTTCAAACGGTTCACCACGGCTTGTGGGACTATGATTTGCCGGCTGCACCGACACTGGTTGATATTACCGTCGATGGCACACCGATCAAGGCGATAGCGCAAATTTCCAAGCAAGGTTTCACCTATGTGTTCGACAGAATCACCGGGGTACCGGTGTGGCCGATTGAAGAGCGCGCGGTGCCATCCAGTAACGTACCGGGTGAAGTGACATCTCCGACACAACCCTTTCCGACCAAGCCTGCCGCCTTTGAACCACAGGGCATCAGCGACGAAACCTTAGTAGATTTCACGCCAGAATTGCGTCAGGAAGCACTGCAAAACATAGAGAGTTTTGATTACGGGCCACTGTTCACACCACCGTCACTGCGTGGAACCATCCAATTTCCCGGCTGGGGCGGTGGCGCCGAGTGGCACGGTGCTGCCTTCGATCCGGAAACCGGGCTCTACTACATACCATCGGCCTCTGCTCCCATTGTGGTGCAGCTTGACGAAGCGGATCCGGCGGTGTCAGATTTACTTTATTCGCGCGTTCGTGGTGGCTCCGCCGCCGGTCCACAGGGCCTTCCGCTGACGAAGCCTCCTTATAGCCGAATTACCGCAATCAATCTGAACACCGGTGAACACGAATGGATGGTTGCCCACGGCGAGGGTATTCGTCAAAAAATAATCGATATGGGGATACTTGACCCCGGTCCTGTTGGAAGTCCAAGCCGTACCGGGCCGGTATTGACTAAGACCTTACTATTTATTGCACAGGCTGATGGCAGTAGGAACTTACTTCGAGCTTATAACAAGGCAACGGGAGAGATTATTCACGAGATCGATTTGCCTCTGGCGCCTTCCGGTACCCCCATGACTTATATGGCGGGTGGAAAACAATATGTTTCTATCGCTGTGGGTGGGGGCAGAGATGCGAAGTTAGTTACCTTCTCCCTGCCGTAGGACAGTAGAGCCAGGCTGAAAAAAATTAATCTGTACCGATATTGATGAATGTTTGGCGGTCCAGATTAAGGTTCAGGACGACGCAGGAAAAGATTTTCTTTCGACTTAGTGCTGATTGATCTGGCTAGCCAGGTGCAGGTATCGGCGCAGTTTTCAAGCCGAGATCATGTTCGATGGTGCAGTCTTTGCTCACCTGATAAAGCCAGATTTTTTCTTGCAATCCACCGAGGCATGGTCGTGTCTGTGCTACTATACTTCATGGTATCTCTTGTCGGTCCCCGCGCAATGATAAGTTATGAACTCCGCCAGGCCTGGAAGGGAGCAACGGTAGTAGCTGACTCATGTGCTGTGGTGTGGCTGGCAAGGGCTACCACCATTTCTGCAGCTTATCACGTTGCGTGGTTGACGAAATCCTACCCCCATAATTCGAACGCTGACGAAGAATCTATATGAGCTATCAAGTACTTGCCCGGAAGTGGCGACCTCGTAACTTCACTCAGGTGGCCGGTCAGGTTCATGTGCTCAAGTCGCTGATCAATGCGCTCGATAACCAGCGGTTGCATCATGCCTATTTATTCACTGGCACGCGTGGTGTCGGAAAAACCACCCTGGCTAGAATTCTTGCTAAATGCCTGAATTGTGAAACAGGTATCAGTTCGCAACCTTGCGATCAGTGCGATTCTTGCATCGAAATAAATGAAGGTAGATTCATCGACTTGATCGAAGTAGATGCGGCCTCCAGAACCAAGGTCGAAGATACTCGGGAGTTGCTGGAAAATGTTCAGTACATGCCTTCGCGTGGGCGCTTTAAGATTTTTTTAATCGACGAAGTGCATATGCTATCTAACCACAGTTTCAACGCGCTGCTGAAGACACTGGAAGAACCCCCCTCCCACGTTAAATTTTTATTTGCTACTACAGATCCGCAGAAATTACCGGTCACCATATTGTCCCGATGCTTGCAATTCAATCTAAAAAATCTGAGCCCTCAATTAATTACCGAGTATCTTGCATCGGTACTGGAAAAGGAAAAAATAGAAAGCGATGAAGATGCGCTCTGGCAGATTGCGGCGGCCGCTGCCGGCAGCATGCGCGATGCGCTGACGCTGGCAGATCAGGCAATTTCTTATTGCCAGGGGAAGATAACGGCAGATGCAATCGTAGAAATGTTAGGGATTCCAGAACAGCAACAAGTTTATGCGCTGTTAAATGCAATGGAGTCCGGCAACATAAAACTGGTAATAAAGATTGTGCATGAGATGATTGAACGGACGCCGGATTATATCCGCACACTGGATAGTCTGTTATCAGTATTGCATCGAATTGCTATCGCTCAAGTGCTGCCCGAGGCTGCAGACAATAGTTTTGGGGACAAACAGCAGATCCTTGATTTAGCCCTAAAACTCACCGCAGAAGACGTACAACTGTATTATCAGATGGGTTTAAAGGGCCGGGAAGATTTGCGGCTATCAGGAGAAATGCAGTCTGCGTTTGAGATGCTGATGTTGCGGATGATGGTATTCTCGCCAAATTATATTGCTCTGGATCAAGTTGCGCAGTCGCAGGATGCTAATGCAGTAGCTCGGTCCGAAACGAGTAATGCAACAGTAACTTCAATCGAAAAAAAAAAGAACAA
>JADFOC010000382.1 GCA_022563075.1 Pseudomonadota bacterium | reverse complement strand
TAAATCAGCTTAACCTTCTGGCCCAAATGCGTAAATCTCGACTGGTCTATACCACAAATGGCGCTAACAATTGCCCAACTTGTCACCAGGCTTTGCGCAAGTGCCGTTGTGACGCAGCCACAATTATCGCAACAGGCCAACAGCGCATTAAAATTAGCCGAGAAACCAAGGGCAGAAAAGGTCGCGCGGTAACACTTGTCTCTGGCCTGCAAATATCGGATAAGGAATTAAAGCTTGTCACCAAAAAGCTCAAGACACTGTGTGGTTCTGGAGGCACATGCAAGCATGGCGTCATCGAAATTCAAGGGGAACATAGACAGCAAATAAAACAATTCCTGGAGCAACACTATAAACTGGTAATTTAACCGGCGGTTAGATCAGGCTCGAAACCAAAGTCTGGCAATCGGAGTCAATTTAAAGCGTAGCTGATTGAAGGCAGACTTAAACAATTTTAAATCATGCCTGAGTTGATCGCGGGATGACGATTTTTCGCGGTAATTCAGCGCGATATAGAATTCTGTCAACTCCTCTATCAATTCCGTTAGCTCCGGGCGCGCCTCGACTATGCGATCACGGTAGGATAGCGGTCCCTCCCCTGGCTTTCTTCCCAGGCCAATCTTGTCGAATTCACGGCACACACGCAAATACAGCCTGGCGACCGGGTCACGCTGCAAGCTTGGCTCGATCCGGATCACGGTAAATGCCACCGCCGCCATGACTAAGCCAGCCAAGCCGAATAAAAGCAGCAGCACCTTTTGCTCGGTTACTTCACCAAAAATTCGCTCAAATAATTCAAACTGAACATCCTCATCGTAATTTACAACGGTCCGGTTCCAAGCATATTCGATGGCGTCCAGTCTCAGCCTCATGGTATTTAACCAGGAGAAACCACCGAGTCTAACGGCAGAGAATAGTGACTCTTGCAGAAAAGCCGGGTCATCTCGCAGCGCAGCCTCTACTCCAATTTCGATCCTCTCCGGCGAAACCGCGGCGGTTGGATCGAAGCGCACCCAGCCTTCGCCGTCTAGCCAGACTTCGGTCCAGGCATGAGCATTGTATTGATACACCATCCAGTAGTCTTCGAAGCGGTTATATTCAGCACCCTGATAGCCGACCACCACTCTGGTTGGGATGCCGACAACTCGCGTTAAAAAAGCGAAGCTGCTGGCATAGTGCTCACAAAATCCTTCGCGGGTATTAAACAGAAAATCATCGATTCTGTCCTCGCCCAGTAGCGATGGATTGAGGGTATAAAAGAATTCATTCTGTTGGAAATGCGCCATTAGCGCGTAGATAAAATCTCTATCGGTATCGACGCCGGCTCGTAGTTGTCGGGCGAACTCTCTGCTGAGCAAATTTCCTTCGTCCGGCAATTCCAGGCTACGATTTCGAGCACTGTTTAACAGAATCAGATCTGTCTGGTTACGCGAAAAAGAACGCAGATCATAACTGAGCCGCTGTGTTATCAGACCGTTATTAAACAGCTCAAAATTTCGGCTCTGAAAGAAGTTGCGAGATTGTGGTTCAGCCAGATGCAGCCCGTAAATCCAAGCTTGTTGTGTCGGCTCCAGAATGACATTGTAATAGAGAGGGGTTCCCGCAGTGCTGACGCGACCCTCCCATTGCCATTGGAAATCGGACAGGGCCGCGGCTCTGGAATAGGACGATCTAGAGGATGCAGGGCGGCGACGACGCCAGGTGGTGCCATCAAAATGTTCCAGCACTAACCCACGCCAGTAAAGCTCCTTATGCAGCGGCGGTGCCGTGTTGGAAAACTGAACCCGAAACGCCAACTCAGCCGATCGGCCCAATTGACTGATGTCACCGGGCGACATTTCATCCGTCACACCGGTTGCACTCGCACTGGTTTGCAGGGGCACGGCCCACAGTGGTGCAATGCGAGGAAAAACCAAAAACAGCACCACGGTAAGAGGTACTGCTTGCAGGATAATCCTAATTGCCAATCGGGCGGTGCCGGCCGTGTCGGTAACCATAGAAGATCGATTCAGCGCAATCATGGCACCCGTTACTACGGTAATCACAAGTGCAATATACACGGTTGTGAGTACACTCTGGGAATACAGAAACGCCACCATGAGCATCACGAAACAAAGCGCAATGACCACATAGATATCCCGTTTATGGCGCATTTCGATGAGTTTGAAGACGAACCCAAGCGTCAGCAAGCCGGCTGCAGAATCGAGGCCCACACCGATGTTTCGAATCTGCGATGCAGACACGAACAGGGTGAACAACACCACAAGAATCCGCAGCAGACGCCCAGGGTAGTTTAATTTACCCAGGAAAATCAACACTCGCCAGGCGATACATACAACCGCAACAACTGTAATCCAAGCCGGCATATGCATAGTCTGGGGCAGAATTACTAGCATTACTGAAAGCAGAATCCATATCAGCGCCGCCCTTGGAATTTGATAACTTATATCCACACTCAATTCCTAGTCCGAACCATACATGGCCAGTGCTTGTAGCAACTTGTTTTTATGCGCTTTGCCACTATTGGGCGGGATCTTGATGCCTGGTATTTTTAAACCAAATGGATTGCCTGATTTCGAGAGTTGCAGCACACAGTAACAAAGCCGCGACAACTTTTCTTCGACACTGAAGCCGTAGAACATGTCCCAGTCCAACCAAACTTTATTATCAACATAATCGACAAACTGTTTCACCTGCATGCCTTGACCGCGAGCTACGTTTTTCCATGCCACCTGTCGCATCGAGTCTCCGAGCACATAATCTCGGAGGCCGTAAAACTCGTCTGTGCCTTCTTTGCTGATGGCCGAATCGTCAGTGCCAGCCGTGCCGCTACTGCACCTCGTTCGCTTGGGCCGCCATATTCCTAAACGAGGCTAGGTGCGAGGTTGTATCAACCGTCGACCCAGTGTCCTAGAAGCTTAACTTAATTGGTGGCATCGGCAAGCTCACACTACAATCTGGACGAAGGAGGTAGCAGTATGTACGCCCAGGTCTCATCTATCACGCTACAGCCTGGCAAAGTTGATGAGTGGCTCGCCATTACGCGAGACGCTATTCTCCCCGCCGCTCAAGAGCAGCCGGGCTTCGTTAGCGCCTTCATTCTCGTCGACCGAGAGAAGAACACCGGTATCGGAATCAGCCTCTGGGAGACAGAGGCCGACGTGGACGCCGTCGCCTCGAGCGGCTTCTACCAGGAGCAGGTGGCTAAGGTGGCCGGCTGCATCGCCGGTACGACTGAACGTCAG
>JADFOC010000381.1 GCA_022563075.1 Pseudomonadota bacterium | reverse complement strand
CAGTTCGTTTACAACCACTCCCAGCTCCACGATCGCACCGATTTCACAGATTGGCCCGAACCCGACAAACGCCGACATTTGCTGAGGCTGTGGTTATCTATAGAGGGCGACAGGCCATTGCCTGAGTGTTTTCAGGCGAGGTATGGGTCTATTGAAATTGGGAAACGAGGAGGGATTGTTACCCAACACACCAGGTTGCATGTGAGTTTGGATTGAGGACAGAAGAATTGCTCATTTTTTCAGACCATGGCAAACCGTGGCCGAACCCTTCGCCTCTGTACCTCGTCTGATTCGACGCAGTTGCCAATCTGGTGAAACTAATTGGTCCACAAAATCGTTTCGTAGTCACCGTCGGGCAAATTGTTGATGGTGTAATCTACGGGAATTGTCGATTCCGTCAATGATGGCCACAGCGGTTCGGCCATCTGATCGTCGAGTTCGTATAATATCCGACGCAGTAGCTGAACTCGATCTGGCGCGATACCACTGAGGTTGACTTGCTCGGTGGGATCCTGGTTCAGATTGAACAGCCACTGCTTGCCGTTTTGTTCCTGAATTTGCAATTTCCAGCCATCGAACTGAACCACTTTGTAACCACCATCTCGCCAAAACAGAGGCCGCGTCAGCTCAGGCGGTTCCGCCTGCAAGGCACTGGCAAGAATATCCACACCGTCGATGATTCTGTCGTCTGGTAGATCGATCCCGGCTGCGGCCAGCACCGTTGCAAAGACATCGATATGGGCAACCGGTGAGTCATACCGACTACCCGCTGGAATCTGCCGCGGCCATTTAATAAAGTAGGGAACATGAATGCCGCCCTCGAAGAAAGTTATCTTCCAGCCGCGGTAGGGTTTATTGAGATCCGGAATTCCCACATAGCCGGCACCACCATTATCGCTGGTAAATATCACGATGGTATTCTCTTCGAGGCCGTTTTCCTGCAGTGCGGTCAATACCTGACCGATGCCGCGATCGAGCCCTCGAAGCATCGCCGCGTAGGTTCTCTCGGTATGATCTTCGATATGACTCAAGGCGTCATAATCCGCTTTTTCTGCCTGCAAGGGGGTATGCGGAGCATTGTAGGCAAGGTACATGAAGAAGGGTCGATTCCGATTGGCCTCGATCGCCTTGACCGCCTCTCGAGAAAGATAGTCGGTCATATGCGAAGGCGGACTAAAGGCGTCTCCCTGGTTAAACCTTACATTGAAGCCCAGGTTAGCCCACAGGAATCTATCGATGGGGTCAAATTCCTGTTTTGAATTCACCACATTCGGATCGTCCTCATCCAGGTACAATTGCGCACCACCGAGAAAGCCGAGAAATTCATCGAAGCCCTGATCGTTGGGGATGGAGCCTGCCGTGGTGCCTAGATGCCACTTTCCAAGCGCCATGGAGTGGTAACCCTTCTGCTTCAGTAGCTCTGGCAGGGTCAATTCCTCCGCAGGCAAACCCAGCGCCGAGGCTGGTGGATAGTTTCGTGCATTATCGATGAGAAACCCGGGTGACCGGCGGGCAAATCCCGGTGAGGTCGGGGTGAATTCAAAACCGACTCGGGTGGGATAGCGGCCAGTTAACAAGGCTGCCCTGGAGGGCGCACAAGTCGCATTGCCCGCGTAGGCTCGGGGAAAGTGGATGCCTTCGCGGGCGATTGAATCGATATTGGGCGTTGGCACGCTGCCACCAGCGATGCCGCCACCATAAAAGGTGATGTCGTTGAAACCAAGATCGTCGGCCAGAATGAGAATGATATTCGGCGGCCTTGTCGCCCTGTCTATATCCGCCCGGTCGGGGCCCGATTGCCAGTAGAAAGGCTGATCGTCTGTGGTTGGGTCGTCGGCGTCGGCTGCAAGCGCCGGGCCATCGAACCAGTGCTGTGAGAGAAGTGTGCCTAGACCTGTGACGCCGATTAATGCTAATGCTATTTTTATTTTCACAGCATTTCTCCGTTGAACGAATCTAAGGTTTTAGTTCATCGATTCTGGATTCACGCACCGCATCAGCGCTGGAATCTTTTATCCTGAGTGTCTCTTGATTAGCGAGGCAGATTCACTTCAATCAGTAGACTCTCATCGCATTGCCACGCATTTTCTGGCGACAGTCCTCAACTTTCAAATACGGCAATGTTCATCTGGCCTTCCAGGCCCGAACTGCGGTTAGCACTGATGGCTTGATATCTTTCCGATTGAGCCATTTGCAGCAAAGCCCTGGCGTTTGGATATCGAACCATGGCAATCCTATCCCATTCCGCCCCACCAATAAATGTGGTCTTGCATTCACCGGAAAAGATGAGTTCGGCACCAATATCCCTGAGGATTTCCCCGACATCACGGCCGTATTGTCCATAATCTCCCGCACCTGCTCCGCCATCTCTGAACTTAAGCAAATTCACCATCACCACCGGGGTATCCGGTAACGCCGCAAACGCCGCGGCCTGTTCCGGTGTCGGGCCCATCGCGTTGATCCCTAACTCTTGGGCGTTTACTATTTTGCCCCCGCCGAACATCGCGGCCAGGGCTGTGAGTCCGGTTACTGCACCGGTAGTGGTCATGAAATTTCGTCTCGATTTGTTATTTGATTCACTCATGGGTTGTCTCCGATTGTTGTAGCTGGGATTTTTTCTCGTTTTTGATCGTAGCCGGGCATCCTACCATCCAACTGGGGTTATAGAAGGGCAGAGGGAAAAAATTTAATCAGCACCGTAATAGCCATAAAATTGTCCTCGACCTACTGTGCTTTAGCCTTTCATTTAGATTAATAAAATGATGCGGGAAACACCAGTGGAACTAGAGAGACTAGTCTATCTCCAATACAATCTTGCCACGGGTGCGTCGGGTCTCGCTCTGCTCATGGGCTTCCGGTGCTCGGTGCAGAGGAAAACGATAGGTCACGATGGGCCGGACAATTCCCTGTTCAATCAGATCCCCTATCCTGCTTAGCTGTTGCGCATTGGGTTGCACCAGGGTGGAGGTGACGCGGATGTTGCGGCTTGGATTTCTGCCCTCCCGCGTCAGTCCGACAATGGACACGAGGATGCCGCCTTCGCGCAACACCGCCATCGAGCGCACCTGGGTCTCGCCACCAATGGAGCCGAGCACCACGTCCACTTCGGAAGCGTAGTCCTCGAACCGTTGGTTGCGATAGTCCACCGGCACATCGACGCCGAGTTCTCGCAGGAAGTCCTGGTTGTAGTCCGAGGCGGTGGCAATCACCGTGGCTCCTCGCCACTTGGCGAGTTGGATGGCGAT
>JADFOC010000380.1 GCA_022563075.1 Pseudomonadota bacterium | reverse complement strand
ATCCCGATCTCAACTCATTCAATCTGCCTGGAATACTTATCGCGGAAGCGCTCATAGAGTTGTTGTTGCGTACCGTACAACTCGATCTCACGACCCTGAATATAAGCACCCAGTATCTGGCTGGTTCGCATATCCAATGCATCACCTATTGAGATAAAGAGAGTAGCGTCTTTTCCTACTTCCAATGTACCCACTCGGTCGGCGATGCCAAGAATCTCTGCGTTATTTTTAGTGATTAAGGTCAAGGCTGTTTCCTGATCTAATCCGTAGGCTGCTGCGGTGCCCGCCAGAAATGGAAGATTGCGCTGGGATTGAATACCGGTGGCACCACCGCCCAATCCAATTTTCAGTCCCGCCTGCTGTAGCAGGTAGGGCATTCTGAACGGACCGTCCGTGTCATGCCAGGCCATTGCCGGCAGATCGTGTACCCCTTCATAGATTACCGGTATGTCTTCTGTCAGTAGCAAGTCCTTTACCATCAATGCTTCGCGCCCACCCACTAGCACGACATCGGCGATTGGATAGCTGCGGGCAAAGCGAATTGCACTGATTATCTCTTTCGCTTCATCGGCGTGCACATAGAGTTTTGCCACCCCGTTAAAAAGTGGTCGCAGCGCACGCAGATTCAAATTAAACGGGACTCCAGTATAGGACTGGGCACTCTGGAATAAGGAATGCAGTACCTGGACCGCACCGCGATACTCCTCATTGTCGATGGTTTCAAACTGAAAGGTGCTCGGATTGCGGCGCCGCGTTTTCAGAGATGGCCAGTACAAGTGAATGCCATCGTCGATGCGCAGAGCCGCATCTTCCCAATTCCAACCGTCCAGTTTCATCAACGAAGATGAACCCGAAATCAACCCACCCTGCGGTGTTACCTGTGCCGTAAGAATGCCATTGAAGCGGTGGGTGGAGATAACTTCCGAGTCGGTATTATAGGCGATGACAGAGCGCACGCTGGCATTGATATCGCCTTCTTCCACCAGGTCCTGGGTTGCACGACTGGCACCTACCTCGGTAAGACCGAGACTCGTGTTTGGCAGTATGAAGCCCGGATAGACATGTTGCCCCTGTAGATCGATGACCTGATGATCGCCGAGGTCGATGTTATCGCTGGCACTGCCAACGGCCGTGAGGACACCCTGGTTAAAGGTAATTATGCCATCGGCAATGATTTCGCCGTTACCCACATGAATTATAGCGCCGATGATGGCAATTGCCTGACTCTGATCGGCTGCCGGCTGCGGCACGATGGCGACACTGATAGAGGCCACTGATGCCAAGGCAAGAATAAGCAATCGCTTGGCAACACGAAATCTTCGAAGAAACGCCCGGATAAATTCCATCTTGCTCTACTCCTCCTTACCGTTATTGTTAGCCGAACCCTCGCGTCCGATAGCAGCAATTATTCTGGCTCGTTCATCGGCAATCTGTTGGCGCATGACCAAGTCATCGTTTCGATCATAATAGGGAATGCCTTCGATCCAGGTGGTTTCAACCACTGCATAAATCGACAGTGGATGATCAGACCACAGCACCAGGTCAGCGTCTTTCCCTGCTCGAATACTGCCCATACGATCATCCAGGTGCAGCAGAATAGCTGGATTGATAGTGACCTGTTTGAATGCATCGATCTCACTCAGGCCACCATACTTGACCGATTTAGCGGCCTCCTGATTCAGACGACGTGCCATCTCGGCATTATCAGAATTGATTGCCGTGACTACGCCAGCTTGTTGCATTAATGCGGCGTTGTAAGGAATCGCCTGAAAGGCTTCCCACTTATATCCCCACCAGTCGGCAAAAGTAGAACCGCCGGCACCATGCAGTGCCATCTTGTCGGCGACCTTGTAGCCCTCGAGTATGTGGGTGAAGGTATTGATGTTGAAATCAAAACTATCGGCGACGTTGATCAGCATGTTGATCTCGGATTGCACATAGGAGTGGCTGGTTACATAGCGCTCACCGTTGAGAATCTCCAGCATGGTCTCATGCACCAAATCTCTTCTAGGCGCCACCGCGTCGCGTCGCTGTGACCTTGACAAATTATTGTATCGATCCCAATTGCTCTCATATTCCCGAGCCTGTGAAAACGCGTTGACAAAAACCTGCTCTACTCCCATGCGCGTTTGTGGGTAACGAATCGATGCCGCATTGCGGCTGCGCTTTACATTTTCCCCGAGTGCAAACTTGATGAATTCGTCAGCGTCGTCTATCAGCAACTCTGCGGGCGGCAGACCCCAGCGCATTTTGATTATGGCGGATTGTCCGCCGATCGGATTGGCCGAACCATGTAGTAACTGTGCTGCGGTGACCCCTCCCGACAGATTTCGGTAGATATTTATGTTTTCGGAGTTCACCACATCCTTCATCCGCACCATGCTGGAATTAGTCATGGTTTCGTTAATGTTGAATAAGGCGATGTGCGAGTGTTCATCGATAATCCCTGGCGTGAGATGTTTGCCAGTGCCATCGATTTCAAGTACCCCGGTGGCGGATAGATCATCTCCTATCTGTACAATCTCCCCATTACGCACGAGTACATCGGTGACCAGTGTGCCTGCGTCTTCATTGGTCCACACCGTAGCGCCGCGAATGATCATGTCTTGTCGCCGAGGAATAGATTCGCGGCCATAGGCCGTAAACGGATAAAGAATGGGTGCAGGCAGCCCAGTGACTCCGGTCGCAGACTCAGCTTCATCATCTGAGTCAGATTCTGATTCTTCGATGTCACCACTGCGTGTTAATTGCCAATCAAGCAGCACGCCGTCCGGCGAACGTCCATTGCCGCGCCATCCATTATCTACCGGCCAGCCATTGAGGCGAATCCTGTTGCCGTCTTCATCACTGGCAAAACTCAGAGAAATCAAATCGTCCGACAACTCTATTTTGACACGACGGCTGTCAGGCTTGCTATCTTCAAGCAGCAGCTTCGCGGTCGGTTTTCCGGACTTAAAAGAAAGTTCCACCTCGAAGCTTTGATCGGCTACTGCTAACTGATAAAGACCACTGCGGTCATCGAAACCGGATGTCAGCACATATCTTTCACCACGAATCCAGTTTTCTAATAACAGTGAATCATCATCGAATAATTCGCCCGAGCTTATAACGAAATTTGCCAGGGAATTAGGCGCCAGCTGTCCCACTAAATCAGACACGCCTAATATCTGAGCAGGTGACCCAGTGATAGCGTTTATTGCATCTCTTGCAGGCAAACCGTTCTTCACCGCGGTGCGCAGATTTTTCCAAAAATCATCATCGGCATCG
>JADFOC010000027.1 GCA_022563075.1 Pseudomonadota bacterium | reverse complement strand
CTGTTGGCGACGGCGGTAGTCGCTGTTTGCTGGTGGTTCATGGATGAAATATTTGGCCTCATGGGGGCCAGTGAACAACTGATGCTGCCGATCCGTCGTTACATGATGGTGTGGTTTCCAGGGAGCGTACTGGTCGTTTGCATCATGACGGGCAATAGCGTGCTTCGAGCCCATGGGGACACCAAGACACCCAGTATCGTGATGGCGGGCGCAGGATTGATTAACGCACTATTGGATCCGTTGCTGATATTCGGCCTTGGGCCCTTCCCGGAGCTGGGTATTCAAGGCGCAGCCTGGGCTACCGTGGTAGCTTGGACAATTGGCTTCAGCTACCTAAGCTATGTTCTCCTGATTAAGTTGGAACTGGTTAGTCGGGCGTTCCCCAGTCGTGCCGTAATGCTTTCCTCGGGCCGGGATATGATGCGAATCGGCATTCCTGCCGCCGGAGCGAATATGCTGACACCCATTGCTGCGGGCGTCATGACTGCAATCGCGGCCGGGTTTGGAGACAACGCGGTGGCCGCCTTCGGTGTCGGTGCGAGATTGGAGCCCATCGCTATCCTAATAGTGCTTGCCATGTCCTCATCGCTGCCGCCTCTGGTCAGTCAGAACTATGGTGCGGGCAGAATTGACCGGGTTGGACAAGCTTACCGACTCGCCACTCGATTCATCCTGGGTTGGCAACTGCTGGTATACGTGGCACTGGCCCTCAGTGCTGGACTGGTTGCCGCGACTTTTTCCGATGAGCCAGACGTGATTGCCACCATCAAGCTCTTCATCTGGATCATGCCTCTGGGTTACGGCCTGCAAGGGATTATCATTCTTACCAACTCATCGCTGAATGCCTTGCATCGTCCACTCACCGCCTTATACCTCAGTGTTATGCGATTCTTTATTTTCTACGTCCCTCTGGCCTATGTCGGTAGCCTGTATTTCGGTCTCATCGGATTTTTTGCCGGTGCCGTCTGCGGAAATCTGCTGATGTCGGCCATATCCTGGCGCGCATTCAATCGCGCACTGACCGGCGAACAGCAATTATTGGAAAAAGCGGCGGAGCAGATTACTTAGCATGAGCGATGGCTGGCGAGCCCCAGGGGCGATGCCGGGGTCTGGCTTAGTGTCGATGGTCTAAGCTTGATGTCTAGCGGTGAAACAAGTTCTTCAGCCCTGCGAATAAAGAATTTTGCGGCTTCTGCACGATGGCGGGCGCTATCTCTGGGTCAGCCTTGGTGGCCATTTGCGATTCGGTAGCAAGCTTCTACACCAGACTAAAACTCTTGTCTTCCACGGTAGCTCGTTGCTTGTCGTTGATGCTCTGAATATCTTCGTTGTAGTCCAGACGATTATTTCGTTCTTGAAAAGACAGCATTTCCTGGCAAATCTCATTATATTCTTCGGCGGTCAGCAACTCCGGACATTCCTTCATATTCAGCGTGAACACACGGTCGTTGGCCGCCGACAAATAATGCAGCTCTTTCTTGTTGTTTAATAACAGGCCCTCTTCCTGCGCCTTCTCATACAAGGGCGTGCCGCGTAGAGGAATATACGGGAAGAAGAAAAAGTGCTCTGGCGCTATGGTTCGATTGAGCCGCAGAGTCTGCCGCATGTTCTCCGCGCTCTCCAGCGGCATACCGACAATATTGAATGTCAGTCGATTTATACCGGCCTTTTTACAATTGGCCGCCGCCTCGATGATCTGTTGATTGCTCATCTTACGACCCAACATCTTGGAGCGAAACTCTTGGTCTCCGCTTTCTATCCCGAACCATATTGTGTGACACCCGGCCTCGGCAGCACGTGTGCAAAATTTTTCACTCATCACCTCAACCCGAGAATTGATGGAGAAAGGCAGTTTGACTTTTTCCTGATAAATATCGAAGAAAGCGCGCACAAACTTGAGGTTTGACAGGAACAACTCGTCCCAGAATTCAAAATAACCCACGCCATATTTGTCGCGCAGGCGAATCAGCTCATTGACCATGTCTTCTGGGTCATACTTGCGGAGAAATGTTTTCTTGTTTTTCCAGCCTTCCAGAATCGGAGTATTGCAACAATAAGTGCATTTATAGGGGCAACCTCGACCGGTCATTACCGGTAACACCAACACTCCCTGGGGTCCGAATATGGATGAATTCACATCATTGAAACCATCTTCCTTGGCAAATACGTCGTAGTCTGGAAAGGGCAAGGCCGCCAGATCCCCTATCTGGTGTGGCTCTGTCTGATAAACTGAACCGTCGACTAGCTTTTCCCACATGCCATCGGCAGGTCCATCCTTGGTCCCTCTTAAGTGCTGGACGACGTTGCCGATCGCGTATTCACCATCGCCTACACAAATATAATCGATATTGGGATTTTCGATGGTTTGTTGCTGCGACAACATGGGCTGATAGCCACCGATCAGAATAGGCAGCTCAGGCATCTGCTTCTTCAGTTCTGCAAAATAGGGCTCCATCGGAAACCAATGGGGACTCATGATAGAGAATGCAATAAGATCGGCGTCTAACTCTTTGATAGTCTTGGCATAATTTGCCGGAGAATACTGCTCGGCACTGCGTAGAATTAACACCGGTTCCAGCAACACCTCCACCGATGGGAAGTCGCGTTTCAGGTAAGCTGACATGCTGGCAATAGGCATCGCTATCTCATTGCCGTCGGGAGAATAAAAGGCAAAGACCAGGCGCAGTTTTTCTCTCTTCACCGAGCCGAACCAACGCGACTTACTCTGGGGATAAGCCGGCCGCTCGGTGCTCAGGGCGATTACATTTGCCTTCGAATTCATTACTGCTTCCTGTTATTCCTGAAATATTTCCCAATAGGCTTTGGGGCTGACTACCCATTGCATATCGACAGCATAGCGCAAAATTATACCATCTTTGCCCTGGAATACTCATGCTGCGCATAACGGATTATGCCTGATGAATTTTATGCTTACTCGAGTGTGTAGGATTCAATCAGTTTTCACCTCGGGCCGATTGCTTTATGCTGTTGCTAACCAGGATATCCGCCGCCATGAACCGGCGTCAACAATTTGGACAACAGCACCTGCCATGCAAGCATTAGAGGCCTTACATACCAGAAGTTCCGTGCCGAAACTCGGTGATCCATTGCCGGATCAACAGGTGCTCGACAATATCTATAAGGCCGCATTCCGGGCGGCCGATCACGGCGTGTTGCGACCCTGGCGCTTCTTGTTGATCAAAGGATCATCGCGAGAGCGATTGGGCGAACTGTTTGTGCGCGCTGCCGAAGCTGATGATCCCAGTGTCAGCATCGAGAAAAAACAGAAGCTTCGGCAAAAACCGTTGCGGGCGCCGCTGGTGCTGGTCACCGTCGCCGTGCCTAAACAGCACCCCAAGGTGCCCGCGTTCGAACAAGATCTTTCCGCTGCCGCCGCGATGCAGAGCATGCTGATCGCCGCCTTCGCCCAGGGTGTCGGTGCGATGTGGAGAACCGGCGCCATGGCCTACAACCCCCTGGTGATGAAAGGATTGGGGCTATCCGAAAACGAAAAAATAATAGGTTTCCTCTACCTGGGTACAATCTGTGGCGGCACCAAGACATTGAATGACCCCAAGTTAAGTGACTTTTTTCAGGAGTGGTAAGCGTGGGAAGCCGCAGCATCAATAGGCAATGCTGGAAAAGTGGGGTCAAACTTAAGCACGTGCTGCTGCCGTTTTCCCGCTAGGAAGAGTCTAATTTCTGTAAGGCCGATCTGCACGGGCGTATCGGCTGTGTGAATTATGATTCTGCGGCTGCAGATGCCTGTCGCGAACACCGCGCCGACTTCATCCTGGACCAAGACAAGGCCAATTTCTGCGATTACTTTAAGCCGAACAAGACCGCCTATATAAAGCAGGACTATGTCGCAGAACGGCAAGCCAGATCAAAACCGGCAGCGCTTTTTGCTGAAGAACTGCCGCTCGAAGCCGCGGAAAATGCGGAGCAATCCCCTGCATCCGAGGCGGAGCGCGTCCTGGTAGAACTACAGCGGTTATTCGGGGAACCAGGATTGAGTCGAAGCGCCAGCTTGACTGATCCACCCGAATTAAGTCACCTGTTCAGATAACGTTCATCTGCGATTCGTATCATTGGCCCAAATGCAGGTGCAGTGAGGCGCAGCATCATGATCAGATTTTGCAAGATATCCCTGGTAACCAGCGGCCTTTACTTACTTCTAGTGGCTACGCCAGCACTGGCGAATGACGACTATCATCGCGGCGGAGACCGACTCGACTTATTACTGGAGCTGACTGTCGATTTTCTCCTGCATGCCAAGCAGCGACCGATAATACTTGCCGATCACCGGCCGCGTCGTCGAGACCATCATCTGGAGTATCGGCAGGACTATCGCGAGCCGCCCCGGCATGATCAAAATTTTGCTCATGCCCACCGCAACGACTACGGCTTTCGCAGTCACACCAGCCAACCAATTCGTGGCGGTAGTTCGAGGCGCACTCGCGTTATTGAAAATCCCTATTCAGATCGATTGGTGACAGGTATAACACTTACTGGGATAGACAACGATTACATCCATGTAAAAGATGTTATTGCTTATCCTGCAAGGCAATACTTAAGCCCGTTAGCCTATACACTGAGCAGGTTTCATCCTCCGCGCTTCATCAATACCGGACATTACATTGACTACATCAGCGTGCAGGCAAAACGTAAAGAATATTTTACCGTGACATTTCATTACGATTAGTCCAAGTCCATGCAGAACGATCTCGGCGCTCTCCAGATCACTTTAAGTGCTGCAAAACAATTCATGTTGCGCTTGCTCAACCTGCTTACTGCGCTGTTATAATCTGTACGCTCTAACTACAGAAGTCACAGATGCGCACAACAGTCTTTTCGACACCGCTACTCACTCCTCTGCTTCGCCTTATAGCGATTGCAATTCTCAAACTGAGTGGCTGGAAGACCGTTGGCAAAGAACTCGAAGATCACCGATTTGTACTAATCTGCGCACCACATACCAGCAATTGGGATTTCCCGCTGATGCTGCTGGTGGTGTTGAAACTGAGATTGCAGGTATTCTGGATGGGCAAGGAAAGCCTGTTTTCGTTCCCATTGGGTGCCCTGATGAAATGGTTAGGCGGCATTCCCATCGATCGGAGCAAGTCTCACAATGTGGTGGATGAAACGGTTCGCTACTACCGCCAACATAAGCAGCTAATCGTGTTGATTCCACCTGAGGGTACTCGGCGTAAAGTGAAGCGTTGGAAGACCGGTTTCTATCACATTGCCAACGCGGCTGAAGTTCCCATAGTCTTGGGTTTTCTCGATGCACGAAAGAAGGAATCAGGAATCGCTGATTACTACCATCCAAGCGGTGAGCTTGAAAAGGACATGCTGGAAATTCGCGCCTTCTACGCCGAAAAACAGGGGATCAGAGCGGAAAATTCATAGGGAACCTAAGCCAATTGGCGTATTTTAGGCTCGATTTCGGGTTCGGCGCCAGCAGCAACGCCTTCCCTAAAACTAAGACACAGCAGCAGATTATCGTATACAAACTGTGCGTATTCCTGCGTACCGATATTGCGTAATTTGAATTTCCAATGCTTAAGATGCCATTGTTGTAACTGTGCAGTGACCAGCGCCGCCAATAACTCAGGTTTTTCGCAGGTAAATTGGCCACTTGCTACCCCTGCCTGAAACGCATCGATCAAGATTCCTTCGAAACGCAGCTCCAGATCCAGAGATCGTTGCTGTTGTTCACGTGGCAACCCTTTGAGTTCCATGAAGCAGAAATAATACCAGGGGTTTAGTATCTCCATCATATAGAGCTCGCCGTAAACGATGGCTCGCAGGCAATCTACCGGCTCCAGGTTTTCACTGGCCAGCCCACCGATAACCTGATCGACATATTTTCGCAATACGCCTTCTATCACCGAGGCCAGGTCGTTCTTACTACCGATGTAGGCGTAGAGACCACCCATAGAAATCCCGGTTTCCCGACTGAGGTCCCGCAGGCTCATCGCCTGAAATCCCTTGGAATTTGCCAGATGAAAAGTAGCGGTAAAGATCTTTTCCAGATTGACGATGGCGACCTTCGGATTTTTGATCTGCATTTTGTCTTTGTGCATCTCAAAAACGCTGCGCCAGAATGGCTCACCCTCGAGTAGCCAGGCTTTGCGGAAAGACTCGGCACTGATTTCAAACGGCCAACTTGCCATTACTGCTGTCCCTATTTGACGAATTATTACTCCACCTGGCCGCTAGTTTATTACGAATTGTAACAACTGTTAAGTCGGCGACGGACACAATCAGGCCGAAAATCCACCAGCTCGGCTGATTTCCTCCACGCGCGCCAAGCCATTATCGTGGGATCGAACTCGATATCCCCGCGAAAAAGGCCTCAATTCATGCTCAATCGAGGCCTTTATAAGCCGTCCTTGCTATCCGGTCGAACCGACCCTCAGAGCAAGGCTTGCAACGTCTCTTTGGCATCCCCACTGGCGCTGTGCATCAGTCCAACAACTACTTCTGCCAATGCTTTAACTTCGTCAGGCGCCTGATCACTGGCGATTATTCGATTCAGTATTTCTTTATCTGCATCGGTGGCGCCATGCTGGATGTTACTGACCGCAGTAGCCACGGCTCTGTATGCCCTGCCATTACTGTCGTCCTCAGCGATAGCCATTAGCGCAGTCTTGTCAGAATCAGATGGAAAGTGGTTCAAACCAACCAAAATACCGGCAATAGTCTTGGCAGACATTGCATTGTCGGCCAACGCGATCTGGGAAAAGAAACCTATCAAAACAATAGCCAGCAGTTTTTTTATAATGCTCGAATTCATGATGTCCTCCTCAAGCTCAAATACGATTTTGTACTCCAACTGCAGTGTAACGCAAGAAATCAGAATTAAATAGAGTTAGTTCAGCGCGTTGCTCTGCACCATTTAGACACACCGCAGGTTGCCTAAACCGCAGCCGTTATATCCAATAGGTGGCGATGGCGGCACTGCCGGCGACCGCACAAAGTATCAGCGAAAACCGACGCAAATTCTGATGCGAGATGAGGTGCAGTGTCTTCGTCGCCACCCAGTAGCCCACCAGCGTAGCCGGCATCAAAGGCAGTGAAATCAACATTTCTTGCAGGCCGAACCGATTCACCGCCGCCATCATCGCCAGCGATAGCATGCAGCTGACGACGAAAAACGCCGCCAGATTAGCCCGTATATAGTCATTATTCTGATGTTGCAACACCAGTGCCATCGGCGGGCCTCCCACCGACGAACTGGTACCCATAAATCCGGACAAGAATCCGGCAGTAAACAGCGCACCGGCGGTAGGTTTGAGCACCACATTGGCCAGGCTAAGTAATACGGCAATCAGTACCGAGATGCCCAACCACAGCGCCAGTGCCCGCTGATCGATCCAAAGCAGCAGTAAACCACCGGCCACCGTCCCCGGCACCCTGCCCAATATGGCATACTTCAAGCCAGCGAAGGAGATCGAATGCCAGTGGCGATAGGCATTGGCAAATGACAGTGTCAACGCCGAAATAGTGATGGGTGCTGGCACATACAGGGGATCGATGAGAAACAACACCGGGGCAGCGATGATGGCCAAACCAAACCCGATGGAACATTGTACATAGGCGCCGATGAAAATTACCGCTACTGCGATTGCGATTTCCATAATTTCAAAACAAAGTTGACTGTGCTGACTCCTAATCGAGGAGTCGCTGTCGTTGCTATAAAGGAAATTTGGTGAGGGCTATTGTTCAGCTGCTGACTGCTTGACCAGCAATTGTGCATAGCCACCTTCGTTAATTACTTCGTTAAAGCCCATCTCCATCAATAACTCCAGAGCCAGACCGGCGAAGGTACCTGAACTACCATCGTAGAGATGTACTGTCTTAAATACGTCATCCACTGATTCAAACATTTTATGCCCAATATCACCGGCCGGTATGTTGATCGCGCCTTCGATATGCCCGGCGCGGTACTCTCGAGCGGATCTCACGTCGATCCAGACACTGTTTTCATCCTGCTCGGCAGCGCATGCTGAATAAGCTTGAGCCAGACCAATTAGGGTAAAAAGAAGCACAACGACACGCCTTACCATGCAACATACTCCACCAAGAATTCACGGCGGGATGATACCTGCTTCCAGTTTCGAGCTCCAGTCATGCCTTATTTGAACACGATGGTTTTGTTGCCGTTAATGATGATACGGTGCTCACAATGCCACTTAACTGCCCTGGCAAAGGCAGCACATTCCGCATCCCTGCCAATCTGCACTAGCGCATCGATGTCAATATTGTGATCGATTTTTTCTACCGCCTGTTCGATTATGGGCCCGTCATCAAGCTCTGCCGTCACATAATGGGCAGTTGCACCGATAATTTTTACTCCACGATTGTAGGCCTGTCGATAGGGATCGGCTCCCTTAAATCCAGGCAAGAAAGAATGATGAATGTTAATCGCCCTGCCCACCAATTCACTGCACATTCTTGCGGATAAGATTTGCATGTAACGCGCCAGCGCAAACAGATCAACCTTCTTTTCAGCGATGATGTCGAGAATTTGTTGTTGCTGCTGCTTGCTTGCTGGCGTTACCGGTAGATGATAGTAGGGCAAGCCATACCATTCCGTCAGCGAACGCATCGCATCGTGATTGGAGACGACACCGACGATCTCGACCGGAAGCGCGCCACTGTCCCAACGATGTAACAGGTCATTCAAACAATGCCCATGCTTGGACACGGCAAGCAGCATCTTAGTGGGTACCTGCAGATCGAAAAACTGCCAGTCCATCTGAAATTGTGATCCAACTTCCGCAAAATCCTGATGCAGACGATCGAGGTGCGGCAATTCGATCTCGACCTCTTCAAATTCAATCCGCATAAAAAACTGATCGATCAATGGATCTCGATGCTGTGCCGCCGCATAAATAGTCGCTCCGCGCTGATACAGGAAATCACTCACCGCTCGCACAATGCCATTAGTCTCTGGGCAGGATACTGTGAGGACGTATTTCGCCGGTTACCTGGTACTCATGCTGCTATTGCCTTCCTGTTCACAGGCACAATCTCCGCTACGGAGGCCTTGCACCGCTGGGCGAGGGATCGCGTTGGCACTATTCGTGGGCTAACCCGCTGTAATTGCAACTAAAGCTTGGTCGAGCTACGCAGGGTCTTTTACAATGCAGATAACTGAGCGAGGCATTATAAAGGATAACCACATGAAATCACGCGCCGCTGTAGCCTTTGCCGCCGGCAAACCACTGGAAATCGTCGAAGTAGATCTGGAGGGCCCGAAAGCTGGAGAGGTACTCATTGAAATCAAAGCCACCGGCATTTGCCACACGGACGCGTTTACGCTGTCCGGTGATGACCCGGAAGGCGCCTTTCCCGCAATTTTGGGTCATGAAGGGGCTGGCATAGTGCAGGAAGTTGGTGCCGAGGTTAAGTCAGTCCAGGTGGGAGACACCGTAATTCCTCTTTATACACCCGAGTGTCGTCAATGTGATTTCTGTCTGAATCCAAAGACCAATCTTTGTCAATCGATTCGAGCGACTCAGGGGCAAGGATTAATGCCGGATGGAACCAGCCGTTTTTCTCTCGATGGCGAGCCTATTCTCCATTACATGGGCTGTTCGACTTTTTCCAATTTCACCGTATTGCCCGAGATTGCAGTCGCCAAGATTAGATCAGATGCACCGCTAGACAAGGTCTGCTATATCGGTTGCGGGGTGACTACCGGCGTCGGCGTGGTGGCGTTCGATGCCAAGGTAGAGCCGGGTAGTACGGTGGCCGTATTCGGCCTCGGCGGCATCGGTCTAAACGTGATTCAGGGAGCGAAGATGGTAGGTGCGGATAAAATCATCGGCATCGATACAAATCCAGCCAAGGCAGAGCTGGGCACAAGCTTTGGCATGACAGATTTCATTAATCCCGCGGCAGTCGACGACGTCACTCAGGCGATCATCGATCTCACTAATGGCGGAGTCGACTACAGTTTCGAGGCCATCGGTAATGTCGACACGATGCGCCAGGCACTGGAGTGCTGTCACAAAGGCTGGGGCGAGTCCTATATTATCGGGGTAGCTGGCGCCGGTCAGGAAATTTCTACCAGACCCTTTCAGCTTGTCACCGGCCGCTCCTGGAAAGGAACCGCATTTGGCGGAGCCAGGGGTCGCACCGATGTCCCCAAGATTGTCAATTGGTATATGGATGGAAAGATTCAGATTGACCCATTGATTACCCATACCATGCCCTTGCAAGATATCAACAAGGCATTTGACTTGATGCACGAGGGGACCAGCATCCGGTCAGTTGTATTGTACTAATCCGGTATTACCATTATTTAAAGATGCTACATGACCCTTTGAACGAGATTAATAGTCCTGGACAGGAATGACACATGAAATATCTACACACCATGGTGCGGGTTAACAACCTGGAAAAATCGCTGGATTTCTATTGTAATAAATTGGGCTTAATCGAAGTGCGTCGTAAGGAATTTGAAAAGGGCCGATTCACACTGGTGTTTCTGGCCGCCGCCGGCAATGAAGATGCTCAGGTTGAGCTCACCTATAATTGGGATCCCGAAGAATATGACGAAGGTCGAAATTTTGGGCACCTGGCTTATGCGGTGGAAGATATTTATGCAACCTGCCAGCAATTAATGGATAGTGGGGTAACCATCAATCGACCGCCTCGCGATGGTTATATGGCCTTTGTGAGGTCGCCGGACAACATCTCTATCGAACTGCTACAAAATGGAGAACCGTTACCTCCCGAAGAGCCCTGGTCCAGTATGCCAAATACTGGCAATTGGTAGGGCTACTACCTTGAGCTAGACAGGCTGCTCGTTTATCATACAGGTCCTTCGGATCCAACATCCTTGCGCTCAAAAACCATCTGCTCTAACGGCCGTCTTGATTTTTGAGGATTCTACAAACTGGAAGTAACGGCATGCAGCTACTTGACGGTAAGTCTTGTTCTCAACAAATTCGCCAGGAAATAGCGCAACGAGTCGCCGAGATCAAGGCGACGGGAAGTCGGGTACCGCATCTGGCGGCGGTGCTGGTCGGTAATGATGGAGCAAGTGAGACCTATGTCGCTTTCAAGGTAAAGGACTGCCAGGAAGTAGGTTTCGATTCAACTTTAATTCGCATGGATGAAAACATAAGCGAACAGGAGTTACTGGATAAGATCGGTGAACTGAATGCCGATGATTCGATAGATGGCTTTATTGTGCAGCTTCCCCTGCCTGCGCATATTGATGAGAATAAAGTCATTCTTGCAATCGATCCAAAAAAAGATGTCGATGGATTCTGTCCTGAGAATGTTGGCAATCTGATCCTCGGGCTTCCAACTTATGTGTCTGCGACGCCGAATGGCATCATGGAATTATTGCGTCGTTACCAGATTGAGACCGAAGGCAAACATTGCGTTGTGCTTGGCCGCAGCAATATTGTAGGCACGCCGATGGCCATCTTGATGTCGAGGAAAAGCAACCCAGGCAACGCCACGGTTACGATTGCCCATAGCCGAACCAAAAATCTTGCTGCATTATGCCGCAGTGCAGATATTTTAATTGTCGCCATCGGTAAAACTGAATTTGTTACGGCTGATATGGTCAAAGACGGCGCTGTCGTTATCGACGTCGGGCAAACCCGCGTGAGAGACAGCAGCAAAAAATCTGGATTTAGAATGGTTGGCGATGTCGATTTCGACAAGGTCAAAGACAAATGCTCCTATATCACCTACGTGACTGGTGGTGTCGGACCGATGACGCGAGCATCATTGTTGCAAAATACCCTCAAGGCCCACTCCAGACTATAGAGAATTTATCATGTTTCAAACACTAGAAGCCCTCCCCGCCGATCCTATTCTCGGACTCATGGCTGCCTATCGGGCAGACACCAACCCTAAGAAAATAGATTTAGGGATAGGTGTGTATAAGGACGAACACGGCAACACGCCGGTGATGAGTTCGGTCAAGAAGGCGGAGGGCATGATCCTTAAATCACAAACGTCGAAGAGTTACGTCGGCCCAACCGGAGCCGCAGATTACAATGAAACAGTGGGCACATTGCTGTTAGGCGAGTCCTTGATCGACAGTCTGGGCAAACGCCGAGTGACCATACAATCTCCTGGCGGTTGCGGCGGGTTGAGGCTGGCCGCCGAGTTCGTTAAGAAGGCCAGCCCAGATGCCACCATCTGGGTAAGCGATCCTACCTGGGCAAACCACATGCCACTGCTGGAATCGGCCGGACTCAAGATCGCGCAATACCCCTACTACGACTATGCGACTCATAGTGTACGCTTCGATGAAATGCTCGAGTGCCTGAATAAAGTGGGCAGTGGCGATCTGGTGCTACTGCATGGTTGTTGTCACAATCCCTGTGGCGCGGATT
>JADFOC010000379.1 GCA_022563075.1 Pseudomonadota bacterium | reverse complement strand
CCGGGAACAGATACCCATCGTGCCGCTGGACTACGCCGCCGAACGCCCCATTGTCGAGCGCGACGGCATGCTCATGCTGGTGGATGACGACCGTATCAAGCTGTTCAAGGGAAGCTACTCGCGTTGACGAACGTCCGAGAAAGGATTCATACACCAGCGACAATCGCAATTGCTTCGGCAACACGAAACGCCCGGCGTCTGAAACAATGCGTGGCAGCGCGGAACGACCAAAATCAGTCGCCGGCGTCTTGTGTACCGACCATCAGCCATGATCCGTCGGGCTGAGCCCGTACCGACATCCCATGCCCTCGAGCAATGGCTTCAAACTTCAGGGAGAGACGCGTGGGAGGATTCGCAATGACTAAGCACAGTTGATTACCGTTCGTCTCTGCCCCGATCAGGGACTCGAAGATCGAGAGAAGCTCGTCGAGGAATGAAGGAGCAACGCCCTCAACGCCCGAAAAATCGATAGCGATTCGTGTGGGTTGCGACGGACTGTCGGCTACCGTCGCGGGTTCCACCAACGCGCTGATTGCGTCCTCAAGCAGGTGTGCGGACTCCCGGCTAACAAGAATCTTGTCTTTCAAGACTTTGCTGACTTGAAGGGTTTTCATGGTCACGCGGGGATTGAGATAAAGGCCAGCGTACCGGGAAAAAATCGGGTTCGCCGCGAGGAGGTCTCGACATCCTCATTGACCTCCAACGATCCGGTTCCTGAGTGAAGCAGTAAGGAACGCCCTGGCCGGCGAACGTCTTCACTCACGCCATACAGGCCGATTCCCCGGTGAGGATCTCCTGTTCCGCTGACGCGTTCGCGAACAGCAAGCTCGAGCGCATCCCAATCGTAGTTCACTCGCGATCGTAGTGCTGATACGAAATAACAAGCTAACTCCAGTATTCAAGCAGTCTCCCTAACTGAAGATAACTTCTGAGTAGTCTTTCACAATATCACCAGCCACATGCCTGCAAATCCCGTTCAGTTAGTTAAACAATTTTTTACCAAGTAGAAGGAACTCGATTTTTTCAGGCAAGCTTCTAACCGGGAAATATTCACTCTCATCTATGCAGAAAATAAGTGGGGTGATGACCATACCCGTTCTGGAAAAGGGTCGAACCTGGTCCGGGCCGTGCGGCTTAGGCAGGAACTACCTACGGCGCTTGCACGATTGAACATCAAGCCTTTGCCAGGTATTCCCGGTGGTGATTATTATTGGATGAAGACAGTCGATCTTGCCGTCGATCTTTATATTGGCGCCGATATCGTCGCGTCTTCGGTAACAGAGAATAGTCACTTATATGCAGTCAGTCCCCTGTGTTTATGCCACTGCATTTGCTGCATCACAGCTTACCGAAAGCAGATGCCACCCTTTGCAGAGAATGCCTGGTGCACTTAGTTTATGCCGATACGCTGCAAGCGGTCAGAAATATCAAGACCAGTGACTCTCAGTTGGTTCCCACCACTCATTTCCTCCCACTGCATCGTGATGCCAACTTAGTCACCGGCAGGCATCACCCACTAAACAGGTTAAGACCGCCCTTCGAGTGGCCACAGCCACTGGCAGGCATCATTGAATACCGCAGCGGAACCAGGCGAGGCACGAAAAGTCTCTCCATTTAGAGAATCTCTGACCTGCCCTGACGACTTATTATTGCTCCGTTTCTAGTTCCTGTCGACGTGCACCAGCAAGAATTCCAGGCAGTGCATAGTTGCCTTCATGACAGGCGTATTCGTAAAGAGCACCCGCCGCCGTGCGCATTGGAATTTGCGCACGCCACGGTTGCGTGTAAGCCCCAGCATCTTCCACGGTAAATTCATAAAGTAATTCATCTGGCCCGGTGCGGGAGAAGCGCTCGACTACTTTTGCCGTTGAGGGTAAATACAGACTGTGTTTTAAGGCGAATCGAAAACTTTGTTGAGGATGAAAATTTAAGGTTTCAACCACCAGTATATCGCCGTCCCAGTAGCCTACCGAATCTCCAAGCCAGGGTTTGTAGTCGGCATCCATGTGCTCCGAGTTCAAGCGAATGATGCGCGCATCATGATTCATTTCAATCAGAATCAACACATAGTCATCGTTCTGCACGATTTGATAGTGATTGTTGTACAGGACCGGCAGCATCGGCGGACCACCGCTCGAGCCGAAGCCCACCATACATCTCTCACCCAATGGTCGTTGCTCCGGCCCATCGAAGCCCCTGTTTTGGCCATATTCGGAAAAAGCACGTCCAGCGGCAGCGGTATAGGGTATACGGCCATCACTGGGTTCGATGATAAACGAAGTACGATACTCACCATTAACTTGCGCGACTTTGCTGCCAGGATCGATCCAGAATGCGTTGTAGCCCGCCTCTGCATCACCATCGGTCGGGGGTCCACGATTTGGATCACTGGGCGCACTATCTGCTTCCGTAAGCAGGTTGAAGCGCGAGGTCTGCTCCAGGCGGCGAGCCTCTTCGCTCGAGACTACCAGTTGATCGCCGAACGCGGGATCTCTCTCCAAGGTGGTGATAGTGGCGGTCGTCCATACCCCCTGCAGGTTGGGAGCACCACTGGCGGTACGCGGAACTTCCCAATCACTCTGCGCAAATGCCGCACCACTTGTCAGTAACAGACCAGCCATTAAATACTTTTTTGCTAAGCAAGCGGTTTTCATAATGGCTTCCCCCACTTTAAAATTTTCAGAAAATTCCCTTCAACGTCGCGCCTCATTGACTACTACCTCTACCGCCTCAGTTCCCGCATTCTTAATCAGATAGGCACCATTTTCGGCACGCCAGGTCCAATCACCCATGGCCACAAGTTCCGCCGTGATTCCATCCTCTCGACTCACATGCACCTTGCCCGCAGTTGCCTGCACCACGACACTGGGATTGCTATGTAATTGCATGGGAGTCTCTTGTCCTGGCTCGAGCATGATTCGATAGGAACGAAACCACGCATTCTCTATCTGGGGATCATCCGTCATACCCCGCGGCTTGCCCAACATGAGATCTGGTTCACCTGGACCCAAATTGGTCAGCGCGATAATTCGCATTAAACCCGGACCAGGATTCGAGACTTCATGCGTATGACTCTGGGTCGCATAATCCGTATTACTGGAAACACGCCCATACTGAGGACCTGTGGCACTGCTGATAAACGTTAATAAGATGGCCGAATCGTGGATGTGGGGAAACGACGTATCGCCGGCATTGATCTGCACATCCAGCAAGTAAATATCGCCGTCCTGGTGCACCGTTCTGTGGCGAGGTTCCTGCAACAGATGAACCACTTTTTT
>JADFOC010000378.1 GCA_022563075.1 Pseudomonadota bacterium | reverse complement strand
GCAAATCCGCCGCCTGGAAGCGCTACCACGGAATTGAGACTCACCGACTCGGGTGCCACCACACATCCGATCCAGGTAAGTGTGGGTGCCACCCTGCTGGCATCGACCTCGAAGATTTCGATCGCTTCCCGTGCCCCATGCCGGACTACATACAACGTATGAGTGCCGTCACTGCCAGGGCGCAGGCTGAGGCCGTGAGGTCTAAACCGGTCGGTTGCTGGGCCTGGGCATGCGCCATAGGTCACCGTGTCGTGTCGCGAGCGTGATGTCTCGGTGGGGAACAGCACCCTCGAGCTGTAGTCGCGCGCATCAGTCAGATAGAGGTAGCCGTCGTCTTCCATACCCGAGGCGATGATCCAGGGCGACTGCGGGATGGCGGCCAGATCTTCCGGGCTCACCGGTCCACATAAAAACTTGACCGAGCCATCTGGGTCGCATGCCGCCGCACTCGCTTCAGCGATTCCCAGGAAACAGACAACGCCGACGCACCACAACGACAAAATTCGTAATCTCATGGACTCTCCTGTCAGACTGCGGCATTAAATAATGCGCACACGAAGAATAAAATCTATCTTCGTTGCAGTCTATCATCCTTTTTCTAGTTATCACCCCAATTTTTCTGCCTGCCACGAAGTGAATCTCGCCACTTCCTATGGTCGAATTTTGGCCGATAGACGTGGTTTGATGTTTTCATGATTTGAGGCAAGTGTTGCCCTCACGGTGTGCTTGAAGTTGGCTCGTCGATTCATCCACTGCAGGTCAATCAAACAACTGGACCGACGAAGAATCTTCGCTTAAGGGTAATTGATCGATTGATTTCCTAAACATCCAGATGGATGCCCTGGACATTCCTGAAAATATCCATATAAAATGAAGAAGTGACTTATTAAAATTTGTGGGTGTCCAGTTAAGGTTCTTATATCCCTGCCGATTCCCAAGGTGGACCTGTGAAGTCAGTTGTTGTTCACTGGTTGTATCAATAGAAGCCGGAGCAGGTTAAGCCTTTCTCACCGAAATACCGCAGCTACAATGACCGAGTCAGTTCTCGAATCGCGACCGCCGGGAGCCGCGGGAAGCTCAGATTAAATCCCACAATCTCTAAATTACTTTGACGACTCCTCGATGTCCTGCCACTGGCTGCAACGCAAATTCGAGCAGACGATCGAAGTCCCCATCGACATTGATCAACACCAATTCATCCTGTTGTAATACGAAGACTGAAACTGCATCGAGGGTACCACGGTTTAGATCCATGCCAATCAGCACCCACACCTGCGAATTTTCATTGCGGATCCTGACGATTGTATCCCAGTGCAGTCTGCTGTTTTTAGCCAAAAGAGTTTGTTCAAAGTTGAGATTGCTGAAGTCGGCTCTGTCCCAACCCGCAGTCAGCCTGTACACGGCTAACTGCACGTGATCCAAGTCCGATAGATCGGCTTCGTTGAATGTAATCACGTCGAGAAAATTAAGTAGGCCACTGCCAATTGACACAGCAAATTGTTTTTCTAATCTGAGCTCAGGAAGCTGCTGAGTTATCGAATCTCTTATCGGCCGCAAAGGTCTGTCGGTAAAAGTCATGCACCCGCCAAGCACCACCAGCACCATCAAAATAATAATGTTTTTCATTTTTTTATACTCGGTTGCTCGATGTCTAAGCGAGTCGTCTAATTGGCGTCGACATCGAGATCTAGATCGACTAATTCATCGATATCAAAGCGCCGGCCGAGCGCACTGATATCATCAGTAGTAATATCTCCAACTATGTTTACCAAAACCGTGTCTCCTGGTTCTGCAACCATAATCGCAATGCCATGAATTATCTTAGAATCATCCGAGAGTCGAAAATAGATGTCGACATGGCTATCGTCTTCCCGTATTCGCACTACTCTGTCCCACCCCTGTTGATCCAGATCATCGGCAATTTCCGCCATCGAATCGGATATTTCATCCACGTCGATAGCACTAGTCTCAAACACATTTACTGTGACTCGTAAGAGTTTGGAGATGAAATCCGCAGCTTCGTCGTCATTGTTTCTTATTAAGTTAGTAATCATGTTCAATAGCGGTTTCTTCAGAGAAATTTCGACTGTGGGCTCCGTGTTGGCAATAGCCGTTAGCCTGGAAAAATCCACATAGCCAGGATGGTTCTGAATGTCACTGTCGGCGGCCATTACCAATGGAATAAAACTTAGAAACACAATTGGCAACATCAATCGTTTTAGCATTTTCATACACTTACCTCGCACTATTAAATCTTAACTGTCCACCCGCGCCCACTAAATTATGGGCGTTACACCCTAAATCGGATCATTCTGTAAGGGATCGTCCTGTAAGGATCGACTGCGTCGATTTCCAGCCCTCTCAAAGGAAGCATTCAGTGCATCTTGTAATGGCGTGACCAGAAAACGGTCGCCGATCAAGACCTCTGTGCGTTGACCCACTTTGTTTAAATATTCAATTGCCAGATTTAAATCCTGTAACGCCTGATATAACTCCGCCGGACTGTATTGTTCTCCCTGTTCTATCGCTGCCTGTTCGGTCATAAGTGCTGCATTCTGTTCTGGTGAAAATACTGGAGCGCCTATACTGACTGCCAATACCACCAGTAAAACAACCGGAAACCCATAGCGCAAAAACACCGGGGCGGCATTAAATAACCCCGCAATTTGAGACCAACTAAACTTTCTGTCGCCTTCCCTCTCCAGCTCCATCGGGCCCCTTCTCACCGCCGCTTCGATTGGCGGTTTCTTGTGGGCGGTTCGAACGAAGCGCAAAGGACATGCCTCGCTCCCGACGAATGAGCCGACCGGCGCCATCATTACCCAGGGTCCGTACAGGTTCTCGCGCAATCCGATTTACCTGGCAACGCTGCTTCTCCAGGTGGGCATCGGCATTTGGGTAAATATCCTTTGGTTTTTAGGATTAGGCATCGTCTCGGCGCTGTTGCTCTGGCGGGGAGTGGTCTCGCGTGAAGAGCGTTATCTGGAGCGTAAATTTGGGGAAGAGTATTTGTCTTACAAGGGCCGTGTTCGGCGCTGGCTGTAGAAGGAGTATCGATTTGAAGTACGCAACAAGCGCTCGCCGGCTGGGTTGATGTTTCGGAGTTAATGGAGAGGCAAATGACGATCAGGTGAAATCGAATGAAACATATTCTGAACCTCTCGGGACCGTAAGGCGCCCTATAGAGGAGGCTTCTTGAATAATCCGAGTGAAGAAGAAATTATTAGATTTGAGGAACGGCTCATACTCGCGATGCTCCGGTCTGATGTTAACGATCTCGATGAATTGCTCGCACC
>JADFOC010000377.1 GCA_022563075.1 Pseudomonadota bacterium | reverse complement strand
TACATCCCGGCGAATACGCCGCGTTAAAGAGTCGTCGTGCTAGAAGACTAAGAGACAACTTGTATACGCAAGCAGTGTCGCGACTAGAACTGTTCGATCCTGAATTTGTAGCCGATCGAGCTCACCGCCAGCAATTCGATGAAGATTACCCGCTTGGGTTCGTCGAGCACCGCATGGCATGGAATGCTGACGGAGATTTCGGATCCTGGGTGCTAGCCCACAATACGATGATCAAAATAAATCGTGTCTTGTTTCTACACGGGGGCATCGCTCCAGATGTCCTTAGCATGAGCATCACGGAAATAAATAACCAGATTAGATCAGAGCTATCTGGCAACCTGGCGCAGGCGTCCGGCTTAACCGAATCTGAGACTGGACCCTTATGGTACCGCGGTCTGGCCAACAATGACGCAGAAACTGAGCAAGCTCATGTAGACGCTGTACTCGCGCATTTTGCTGTCGATCACATCGTGATTGCGCACACACCAGAGTTTGGCACAATTGTTCCGCGGTTCGGCGCTAGGGTGCTGGTTATCGATACAGGCATCTCTGAGTATTATGGTGCTCATCTCGGCAGCTTGTTAATCGAAGGTGAAAAGTTGATTACGGTGCAACGGGGAGTGGCGTTGACGATACCTGTCGGTGATGAAGATTTGCTTCCCTACTATCAATCGATCGCAGAACTGGAGCCAGATTCCCAGGCCCTGCGAGCCCTCATCAGCACTCTGGAAGAGGCTAGATAGGCAATTCTCGTCGCTGCAGCAGCTTTCATTTTTTCGAAACTTTATCCGCATTGCATTTGCCACTGGTCAGTGCTTCGAGTCTCTCTCGGATGATGATTCAGAGTACAATGAACGTTTTCTGATCGATCAAGAGGAGCTGCTTGTGAGACGAATCATCCACAGTCTTGGAGTGCGTATCGCTCTCGCTCGGTCATTTGCGCAGCTTGATAACGCACTCCCAGCCGAGAACAGAAAAAGATTTGTCCATGTCGGCTAAACAACTGGGGTTATTCACACTTTGTGGATTGGTGGTGGCGAATATGATTGGCGCCGGCGTGTTTACCACCTCCGGCTTTTCCATCGGTGAGTTGGGTTCGCCACGACTGGTACTGCTGGCCTGGCTAATTGGTGGCGCCATCGCTCTCACCGGTGCCATCAGTTATGGCTACCTGGTGCGGCTTAATCCCCAATCCGGTGGCGAATACTTTTTCCTCTCGCGCAATCTACATCCGCTCGCAGGTTTCATTGCTGGCTGGGTTTCGCTACTCGCCGGATTTACCGGTGCCATAGCCTACTCGGCAATGACCTTGGAGACCTATTTATTGGGATCGATGAGGGCCACTGCAATTCCGGAGAACTTTATTGCAAGCAGTGTCATCGTGGTCGCGATGCTGGTTCACAGCATTAGGATGGGTTATGGCACTGTCACCCAGAACCTTGCGGTCGTGATAAAGCTATGCCTGCTTGCGGGTTTTATTCTCTATGCCATCTTTGCCTTGCCGTTTGAGGATTGGCAGGGGATCGGCGACTCTACGCCGGCCGCAGCCCAGGTGACGATCTTTAGCTTCGCCTTGAGCCTGATGTGGATCTCGTTCAGTTACTCGGGTTTTAACGCGGCAATTTATATCGCCGGTGAAGTGCCCGACGCAAAATCTATTGTGCCCAGAGCGATGTTGATCGGCACTGCATTAACAGCGCTGATTTATGTCTTGCTTAATGGCATATTTGTGCTGATCCCACCACTCGAGGCGATAGCCTTCCGGGAAGATGTGGCGGCGATAACCGCTGCGTTTATCGGTGGCGACTCCGTGGAACTGTTGGTTCGTGGCATCATCGTGCTGGCGCTGTTTACCTCGGTGTCCGCCATGATCATGATCGGACCGCGAGTCTATGCCAAGATGGCAGACGATGGCTTGATGCCGAAATTTCTGAAATTCGAAGGGGAGGTGCCACGCGCCTCTATTGTCATGCAGTCGATTCTGGCTCTCGTCGTGGTGTGGATTAGTACGCTAAGAGAACTATTGTCCTATCTCGGCTTCATGTTAGGTCTGAGCACTGCGGCCACGGTAATTAGCCTGTTTGTGGTGGTGCGTCAAAATCCCCAGTGGAAGAGTGAGCTGCCCTGGTTTCCCTGGCCGCCCCTGGTCTATGTATTCTTTACGCTGCTGATCACCGTGCTGGCGGCGTTCAACGAGCCAAAACAGATGCTCGCGGCATTGGTAACGGTGCTAAGTGGTGTGGTCTTGTTCCTGCTGATCAGTCGTAGGACTAACTAGCCAGACCCTTGAGTGACGTTAACGAACTGAATCCGGTAACTAGCAGAAACGACAGGTGAATTAGCAGCACGATAACCTGCGCCCGGAACATCACGGCAATAGACCATCTCGGGTGCAGCCAATCGATCTTTAGGACGATGTGAGTGCGCAACAGGCGTCCCCTATCCGTCAAACATCTAAGTTGGCGCCATCGCGATAACCACCGAGGCTATTGCCATCAAGAATCCAAATAGAATCAAACCCTGGTCCGATTAGGCCAGGTTGCCGATTCTACAAATTCTCCGCATAAAGAAGGGGCCAGACCTTGCGGACTTGCCCCTTCTTAATGCGCTGGTGCGGCCTCAATGGCCGTACCATGGTTTGCAACCCTTATAGAGCTACAATTTCTTCAGCTTGTGGACCTTTCTGGCCATCGGTAACGATAAACTCAACACGCTGTCCTTCGGTGAGGGTCTTGAAACCAGTATCGACGATGGCGCTGAAATGTGCGAACACATCAGGGCCATTTTCGCGTTCGATAAAGCCAAAGCCTTTGCTTTCGTTGAACCACTTAACGGTTCCAGTGATTTTGTCAGACATACTAATTATCCTGTAAAAATAAATGTGATTCCTGGCAACCCAGGAGTTCGGGCATGAAATTTGGCTGGTACTTATAAACTACAGGACGAGGTGATACACATAGACTTCGAAATGGGGAAAATAAATATGGGCTTTCTTTCAAGCTGCGCGCATTTTACACGCTAAGTACCGGATGTCAATAGATAACTAGGGTTCTTAAACAAATTACAACCACTCTCTTCTTCGAAGAGTTTGCATGCGAATTCTCGATGTCCAGCTAAGAATTTCAGAGGTCAGAAATTGCTTCGAGCGCTCGCTCTATTTTAGAAACCGTCTGTAACAGTGAATAGCCAAACCTTGCTCCGCGCAGTGGGTATCGGCAAGAGATCGAATAGTCATGTCGCCCGGTTCGAGAGTTCTTCTGAGATTAAGACATTTGCTACCAAATACTTTGTTTGCGCTTCA
>JADFOC010000376.1 GCA_022563075.1 Pseudomonadota bacterium | reverse complement strand
TGTTCCACCCCGTGATCACTGGACGCCTCTCGACCCCAGACTATGCGCCCGGTATTAATGTCGAATGCCATCAAGTTGCCTTGATAGCTGGAGACGAGGACCCTGTTACCGTCCAGCTTGAGATCGCCATCTACATCAATCACTCGATCAATATCGTAGCGGCCTTCGGGTATGGCCACGCGCTCTTCCCAGCGCCAGACTCCATCATCGGCTGAAACCGAGATCAAGGTACCGTTACTGAAGCCAGCGATTACAGATCCAGATGGCGTAATAACTGGCCTGCTGGTGCCACGCAAGGTCAAGGTGGGTAGATTGGTTTCATAGATCCAGCGCTGTACTCCATCGGCCGCATTCAGGGCAATCAGTTTGCCATCGACCGTCTGCGCTACGACGATGTCACCGTTGGTTTGGGGGGGTGACAGTACCTCACTGGAAACGGCGCTGCGCCATAAAATCTCACCGCTTAGCTGATCCAGCACCACCACTTCAGCATCTTCGGTGCCGAGCATGACCAGGCCGGCGCCGGCGCCAACACCACCGGTGATCGTAGTACGCAAGCGATAGCGCCATAGCACTTTACCGGTGGCGGTTTCGACCGCCACTACATTGCCATCTTCACTCGCCGCGTAAATCACGTCACCATCGATGGCTGGCGTAATCTCGTTGTAGGTATCACCCTGACCGTTGCCTACACGTATACTCCACTGCCGTCGCATAGTTACTTCGCGATCAATATCAACCAACTTGGTCGGAGGGTTGACTTCATCGTCGGTGAACCAATTCAATGGATTTATATAGGCACAACCCGGCAACGCCAGCATTGACAACAGACACCAGAGCAGACGCAATCGAAGGGGGTGACTGGTAAATTTGATGGCTAGATTTGAAACGCTAGGAATATTCATGATTATACTTTAGGTCTTAGGGCATTCAGCTTTCGTTAGCAAGATCACCCAGCTTCATTCGCAGGGCATCACTATTTGAACCAGCTTGTTGCGCCGCAACATAGGCTTCACGAGCATCGACTATGCGACCCATCGCGGCATAGATGTCGCCTCTGAGTTCGGCATAACCTGCTTCGAACGACTTGGGATCGACACTGTTTACCAGCACCAAGGCACGATCTGCGGCCCCCTTTGCCAGGATGACTCTACCGAGGCGCAAGTTAGTGGTCAGCAACAGGCCTTCTTCGGTTCGACTAAAGAAACCATCCCGTTGATTATCCAGTATCCACTGCAACGCAATTTCCGCCATATCCAAGTCATCCGCTTTTACTAACTGCTGCGCCGCAAACAGGGAACCAAACATGGCATAGGTGGACTCGCCATAATCAGCTTTCAATTGATCCGATAGAGTCAGAATGCGGGCAGCATCTTGCTCGGTGACAGACACATCAGGCTCAGTAAGCGCCAACTCTAATATCTCTTCATAGAGTTCAGATGCAGCTTCGGCATTCGCAATTCCGGAGTTCTGCCACAGTAACCAGGCAGAATAGCCAGCCAATACAACCACCACCATCAACGCCAGCTGTTTGCCGTTTTCATCCCACCACTTTTTCAGGGCATCTATACTTTCTTCCTCTGCCGCGCTTAACGCCAAAACTTACTCCTGCTTGTCACTGATTAATTTGCTGCCTGACCAGCAGCTCATCCACGATTGGTTTACGGCTGGTCTACTTGGACCGCAATTCTACAGGTTTGTTCGGTCGCTGGCACTCTGGCGGAGAAAATCGCCAAGTTTTTCGACAGAAGCGTCAATCACGACGCTGACGGTTTCACCCGAATCATCTAAGCGTCGGATCTTCACCGTCGCGACTGAGTCGGCGTCTGCATCGTCGCATTCGAGAATCACGGCGATGCGGGCGCCACTGCCAAATGCACGTTTTAACTGGCTTTTGTACTTACCCCCACCACAGTGACTGATTACGCCCAACTGCGGATATCGATCCCGAATTTGCGCCGCCAAGCGCAAACCCTGAGTCGCCAGGCTACTGCCTACTACCAGCAGATAAATATCGATTGGCTGCAGCGCCAACCGGGGGACTTTCTTCAACGAATCCAACATCAACACCAGGCGCTCGACACCGATAGCAAATCCCGCCGCCAACGTGGGTTTACCACCCAATTGTTCCACTAAGCCATCGTAACGACCACCGCCACAGACAGCACTCTGGGCCCCCAACGTGTCGGTACTCCATTCGAATACACAGTTATTGTAGTAATCTAAACCTCTGACCAGAAGGGGATTTTCCGTGAAATCGATAGCCGCGGCTTGGAGTAAGTGCTGCAAGTCCTGGTAATGCTCTCGGCTGGAAGCACTGACAAAATCTGCCAACAACGGCGCTTCCCGCAAGACCACCTGCACCACCGGGTTCTTGCTGTCCAACACGCGCATCGGGTTGCTATGCAGCCGATTGCGGGCATCATCATCCAGTTGTTCAGCTTTGGATTCCAGAAATTCAGTTAATGCCCTACCGTAGCGCCGTCGGTCATCGGCACTGCCGATGTTGTTGATTTGCAGGGTCAGGTAATCCGCCAAATCCAGATCCCGCCACAATGTCGCCGATAATTGAATAATCTCGACGTCAATATCGGGACCGGCCATACCAAATGCTTCGACGCCAAATTGGTGAAACTGGCGGTAGCGGCCCTTCTGCGGCCGCTCATGTCTGAACATTGGACCTTGATACCAAAGCCGCTGTTGCTGGTTATACAGAAGACCATGTTGATCCGCCGCACGCACACAACCGGCGGTGCCCTCCGGGCGCAGACTCAGGTTGTCGCCATTGCGATCGTCGAAGCTGTACATTTCCTTGGCAACGATATCGGTAACTTCGCCAATAGAACGTTTGAATAGTTGGGTTTGCTCAAGCACGGGAAAACGGATTTCCTGATAACCATAGCGTTTTACCACTTGCTGGAAGCAGGACTCCAGGTATTGCCAGGTTAGAGATTGAGCCGGGAGAACATCATTCATCCCTCTGACTGCTTGTAGTTTTGCCATAATACTGTGTTGCTGAGATTGGACTGCCTAGCCGGAAGCGATAATGTCCTTGGCGGCTGTGTTTTTATCGGCAACGCGCTGTCTGACCATCGCTTCCAGCTCATCCACCAGATTCTTGTTCTTGATTTTATGATCGGGGACACCATCCACATAAACCAGGTTATTTGGACTGGCACCGGTAAGCCCGATCTCTGCCACCTTGGCTTCACCCGGCCCATTGACAATACAACCGATAACAGCCACATCGAGTGGAGTGGTTATATCTTCCAGGCCAGCCTCCAATTCAGTGACCACGGCAATAA
>JADFOC010000375.1 GCA_022563075.1 Pseudomonadota bacterium | reverse complement strand
AGTGTCTGCCAGCCTGGCGATGCTGGGAGATATCAACATCGCTGAACCGAATGCCCTGGTTGGTTTTACCGGCCCCGACGTGATCAAGCAGACAGTGCGTGTCAAACTACCGGAAGGCTTTCAACGCAGTGAATTCTTACTGGAACATGGTGCGATCGACATGATTGTCCATCGTCGGGATTTACGCGACAAGATAGCGTCCCTGATTGAAAAACTGATGCACTATCGGCGCACCGGCTCCTGATACCAAAACTTAATCAACGAGTCCCCTCTGGGTAGTGAATTTAGACAGCTGGTTGCAGCACATTTCCTCAGTTCATCCGCGCGAGATTGAGCTCGGTCTTGCGCGCATTCAAGGCGTGGCGAAACGCATGCAGTTACAAAGGCCGGCACGCTATGTCATCACGGTTGCCGGCACCAATGGGAAGGGTTCTTGTGTGGCCTGCATGGAAGCGATGTTGGAACAGGCCGGTTATCGCACCGCGGCCTACACGTCTCCGCATATTCATCGCTTCAACGAAAGAGTGCGGGTATCCGCCGAAGCTGTCGCGGATGCGGTGCTGTGCGAAGCGTTTGCGCTGGTAGATGATTGCCGGGGCTCGATCTCTCTCAGTTACTTTGAGTTTGCAACCCTCGCCGCCCTGTGGATTTTTCAACAGGCTGAGGTCGACATTGCCTTGTTGGAAGTTGGCTTAGGTGGACGCTTGGATGCAGTCAATATTATTGACCCCGATGTTGCGGTTATCACCAATATCAGTCTCGATCACCAGGACTGGCTGGGTGCTGATCTGGAGAGTATTGGCGCCGAGAAGGCGGGTATACTACGAAGTAGTACTCCTGCCGTGTATGGGGCGGCTGCGCCGCCGTCGAGCATTGTTAGCAAGGCGGCAGAACTTGCTATCCCGCTCTATATCCAAGCCGAAGATTTTCATTTTGAAGCGGTGGATTGGTCGAACACTTGGATTTGGCAGGGTAAAGATGCGCACCAGAAAGCACTGTCCTTCTCCAACCTGAAGCGACCCAAGCTGGCCCTGAGTAACGCCTCGATCGCCTTGCAGGCGCTGAGTCTGTTGCCAATTACCCTGACCGCCGATGCGATCAATGAGGGTCTGCAAGAGCTGCGGCTGGCAGGCCGATTTGAACTTCGAAGAGACAGAGTATCTGGCCAATTAATCTTGTTGGATGTCGCACATAATCCCGCGGCGGCGCAGTTACTGGCCGGTAATTTGGCGCAGTATCGATTGCAAGACCCTGCGATAGTTAATATGGCTGTAGTCCTGGCGGTGATGGCAGATAAAGATATTGAGGGTATGGTCACGGCCTTGGCATCCAGTGTGGACATCTGCTATGTGGCGCAAGTTGAAGACCCCCGCCGCATGCCGGTTGCCGAGGCGGCAGAACGACTTTTTCGCAGTGGCGTGAAAATACCCATAATTCAATTCGAATCGGTACAAGACGCCTATGCAACCGCCTGTGAGCAGGCTTCTGAGCATGATTTGATCGTGGTCACTGGTTCTTTTCGTACTATCGCGAGCGTACGTCAGTTGGGCGAGATTACATGACATCTCCTGAGGTAGTTTCAGATATAATGCAGCCACTCGAAGTTGAACTCGGTAGCAGGCGTCGTCACCGTTGAATGATCGGGGTATCTCCAGATTGAATCAAGGTACTAAACAAAGAATTGTTGGTACGGTCGTGCTGCTCGCATTGGCTCTTATCTTCTTGCCAATAATTTTTGATGGGCAGGGTAGCTATCAAGACACCATCTCAAGCCGAATACCAGCACCACCCACGGTGCCGATCTTGGCTGAACCGGTACCGACCCGTCCGGTGATCATTGCCGATACCGATGCCATTTTTATAGAAGAAGCTATTCCTCAGCCCGGCAACAGCGGCGTTAGTGGTGATGACGAGGTGCAGATCACCACTTCTGAAGCCGTGTTTTCGCGGGTCGTACCGAGTCTCGACCGCACCGGCTTACCCGAGGGCTGGAGTGTGCGCCTCGGTTCATTTTCAGATTCCAGCAACGCAAAAAACCTGGTGGCACGCCTGCAAATGGCAGGGTATAGAGCCTACACTCGAAACTTGACCAGCGATTTAGGTGAGTTAGCGGTGGTCTATGTGGGGCCGTGGATAGAGCGGGCCCGGGTCGACGATTATCAGAAACAATTACAGGAAGAGTTTCAGTTGGCGGGACTGGTTGTCCGCTATGAAGTGGAACAACTATAGGGCAAACAGACGTTGTAGCGGCGATGAATGAAGTTGATACGGCAATTATTGTAGTTACCGTTCTATCCAGCCTATTTGGCCTGTGGCGGGGTCTGGTTAAGGAAGTCTTGTCATTGTTGACCTGGGTCGCCGCTTTAGTGGTGGCCAGAGTATACTCTGAGCCGCTGGCAGGCCTGATGCTCAACCTGATAGAGAGCAGCAGCCTACGCTATGTGACAGCGTTTGCGCTCATATTTATTCTGATTATGATGTTGGGCACGTTGATTAATCACTTCCTGTCAAAGGTATTGACGATTACCGGCCTTAAATTGCTGGATCGGTTACTCGGTACAGTATTTGGACTAGCCAGAGGGGTGATCATCGTTCTGGTAGTCATGTTTATCACGAGAGTGTTTGTGTCTGAAACGGAACAGTGGCAGCAGTCCCTGCTAATTCCTGATGGATTGGCTTTGATTGAATGGTCACGTATTTTTATCGGGGACGTAGACGGCGTTAATCTGGTGCAGTAGCCCAGGTTAACCGGGCGCGGAGCTTGCTATGTGTGGATTGGTTGGAGTAGTAACGAGTTTTGAAGTAGGCGTTTGTCTGTATGACACCTTGACGGTGCTGCAGCATCGCGGGCAGGACGCTGCCGGCATCATGACCAGTGATCATGGCAAACTCAATCTGCGTAAGGACAATGGCCTGGTTAAAGATGTATTCCATAACCGACATATGCGTCGATTAACCGGCCAAATGGGCATCGGCCATGTTCGCTACCCCACGGCCGGCAGTTCGAGCCCGGCCTTGGCACAACCCTTTTATGTAAATTCCCCATACGGTTTAAGTCTGGCCCACAATGGCAATTTGACGAATACCATAGAAATCAGTCGTGACCTGTTCCAAGAAGATCTTCGACATATCAATACCGACTCGGACTCAGAAGTCCTATTGAATGTATTTGCCCATGAGTTACAGCGCAGTGGCAAGATGGAACCAGCACCGAAAGATGTTTTTGCCGCGATTGCTGGCGTCCACAGACGCTGCCGTGGAGGCTTTGCCGCTATCGTCATGTTAGCGGGCTACGGGATTGTTGGATTTC
>JADFOC010000374.1 GCA_022563075.1 Pseudomonadota bacterium | reverse complement strand
TGCCCAGGTCCATCCCGAACTGGTGGTGCCGGAGTGCGGTCTTCCACTCTACTTCTGTTTCCGCGGCAGCAAGATGAAGATCGTGCTGAACACGAGGACGGCAACCGCGACCGCCCAGCCCAATGGGTTGCCACAGTATGTACCACCATGATCGCCTCTATGGATCTGACCATCCACCCAGCCATTGACCGCAAAGGCGGCAAAGGGGAATCCTCCGGCGATACCTTTACCCATAGTGAGGATATCCGGCTCAACTTGCATTTCACTGTGTTCCAGCGCAAAGAATTTACCGGTTCGACAAAACCCAGTTTGGATCTCATCTATAATGAGTAATGCCTTATGTTGCCTGCACAAATTCGCAACTTGTTTTAGGTAACCGTTTCCAGGGATGCGCACACCCCCTTCTCCCTGAATCGGCTCAAGAATTACCGCGGCGGTCACATCATCGATCGCCACTGCAGCCGCCTTAATATCGTCGAACGGTATGAAGCTATTTTCCGTTAATTTCGGCAAATACTTTTCCGTGTTGTCTGTACCTCCGGATACGGACAGCGTGTTGAAGGTTAGACCATGAAACGACCCAAGGGTGGAGACAATTTTCGATTTGCCAGTTATTTTTCGCGCTAATTTAATGGCGGCATCATTGGCTTCCGCCCCACTATTGGCGAAATAAACCTTACTCAGATTAGCGGGTAATACACTTTTGAGAATTGATAGGAGACTTGCACGAGCCGGAGAATAGGTAAAACCTGAATTGGGGTTCTGGATAATTTTTTGCGCCTGTTGATTAATCGCCTGGGTGATGATCGGATGCGAATGACCCAGACAAGTCACACCCCATCCTGAGGTAAAATCCAGATATTTTTTTCCTGATTCATCCCAGACATAACTTCCCTCGCCACGCTCTATCGCTATGGGCTGACGCTGACAAAATGTAATGCCCAGTCTATCTTCTATATCGATAGTACTCATGTTTCTCTCCGATCAATGTGCCTGCGCACTAGTGCAGTTGCTTTACCCGGTACCAATAAGAATATCGATCAGAAAAACCAAGGTCGTTGTAGAGTCTCCATGCCACTGTATTGGATGACTCTACCTGTAAATAGGCATATCTGGCGCCCTGGCTAATACCCCACTGCAACAGCGATTGAACCAGTGCGCTTGCATATCCCCTGCCTCGATGGTGTTCCTTTGTGGCAAGGCCATAGATCCCCAAAGCAGCACCGGACAATACCGCCATGCCACAGCTGACTGGAAATCCAGTTGCATCTTCGATGACTAAACAGCGCGATGGACAGGCGATTTTACCCAGGATTTTCTGGTGTATGTTGCGCTGCTCATCATTAAAACCAATCAGTCCTTGCCTTGCTTGCAACCATGTACAACGATCACAAACGATGCCGACATTGCCGCCAGTGGGGACTGTGAATTCGGACTGCCACAGGTCGAGTGACATTACCTGGGTAAGCGCTTCGATTGCATAACCGCAAGCAGAAAGATAATTGTCGAGATGATGAAATTTGTTCTGCACAGCGTAATCTGGACACAATATTCGAACGATGGCAGGCTGGCGTCGCTGTCGGAAAAATTGTTCGGTAATATCGACCAATTTGCCAAGTTGATAATCCACATCGGCATAGACGTTCAGGGAATTCGAGCGACGATTTACCCCGTTGGAATATCTCAACACTCCAAAGGGTTGTTCCTGTTCCTCCAGTGCTGGCCAGGCATCTCGCGCTGCAATTTCAAGCTCTGACAAATTCATCATTTGGTTTCCTTTTGGCAAAAAAAAACCTCTAAGGTCGAAGACACTTAGAGGTTTTATAAATTCTTTATTCTTAACTAACTAAAACCACAGCTCTCCGAATTTAGCGGCTAACGCACGCGCAGCGCGGCGGGCAGCTGCATTCGATGCGGCTGCCAGAGTCAAATGTGCTTGGAGGACCGTGTTGATCATTCGTTCAATATATAATTCGCTGAGTAACAGCGGCGAACTCTATGGGATTCGATTTTGGCTGTCAAGATTTATCTAATCATCGTCGTTGCGCCGATCCCGAAATCCTTCGAAGTCTCTGATATTCAATTCGAAGAAAGGATTATCGAATTCCAGGACCCTGGCTTCCCTACCCGTCAGTTTTCCTTCCACCACTAGCGCAAGCATATAGCTAGCCAGTATCGTGAGTAGCAAGGTGTAGCGATTCTTAAGGATGGTTTTTTTCATGATGATTTCTCGAATGATGGACTTCTCTAGTCAGCGAATCGTCGCATTAATACCGCACCGGCAATCAGGATCGATCCCACCAGGATGCCAAACAACATGTCGTAGTTGAAGATGCTCTCGAAGACATCTCGAAAACTAAAAATGAGGTATTGCGCGGGGTTGGCCCTACTCTCAACCCAATTGGCTAAAAATTGCGTGCCAAAAATAAAATCTTCCAGAAAAAAGGAAAGAAAGAAGACACCGCCAGCCCATAATAGCGGGGTCTTCTTGGAAAAGGCCGAAAACAGCAACAACCAACCAATGGAAGGCATCAACCATAGGGCTGTAGTAAAAGCAGAGAGGTATACCAGGATCAGACTCACCACCGCGGCCAGGAACATATATCCAAGGCCAGCGATCTGGACGTCATAACTTAAGCCCAGTATGGCCACCCATACCATCCCCACTAGATACAAGACAAACAGTATGGCGATATAAAACAATGGCGCTACCACCGCAATAGTGACGATCTTCGATAACACCGTTTTGAGATTAGAGACCGGCATGGATTGCCAGAACAATATGCTCAGCTCCCGTCGGTCCTGATAGAGGGTATTTATCAGGTATATCAGGGCCACTATATACAGCACTCCCATGAAAGGAATGGCCAGAATCATGAAAAGAGGTGCCATTTCCAGGGGTGATAATCCATCGAACAGAATCGCGGCGTATTCGATCGCATCGGCCAGAATATCCTCCGGTATCATCGACATCAGCCACACGTTGGCGATAAAAATAAGGCCGGCGAGCAATAGTGGGGCGCCTATAAATAGATTTCGATGCTCTCGCACTTCCCGTGTTAGCAAGGCGCGAAATTGCAGCAGGGAAAATTTATCCATGTCGATCTTCCTTCATCTTGGCAACAAACAAATCGGCGACACTCGGCGTATGCAACTCACCCAAGGGTTCCAGTTGAGCCTTGGGCACCGACTCGAAGGTATAGAATTTCTTACCCAGTAATTCCCGAACATAGATGGGGTTCATGGCATCGGCTTGAGCGAGCTGGTCTGGACTCACCAGCACTTCCGTGTAGGTGTCAGCAATATCAGTCATCAAGCCA
>JADFOC010000026.1 GCA_022563075.1 Pseudomonadota bacterium | reverse complement strand
GCGACAGGATCATGGCGCACAGACTCACCGTAATCGTTTAACAGATGCAATTCATCATCGATATCAGGATAGCCCAACTTGATGGAAGTGAGAAAACGATCCAATTGAGCTTCCGGCAGTGGGTTAGTGCTGTCAAAGTCAATGGGATTCTGGGTTGCAATCACAGTAAACAATGGAGAAAGCGGATGATTGATACCGTCGGCGGCGACATATCCTTCTTCCATGGCTTGTAGAAAAGCCGATTGGCTGCGAGTAGGTCCGCGGTTGATTTCATCGGCCAGTAAGAAATCCGTGAAGATCGGTCCGGCAGAGAATGAAAATTTGCCTTCTACGGAGTTATAAATACTACCGCCCAAAATATCCGCCGGGAGTATGTCGTTGGTAAACTGGATGCGGTTAAAATCAAGACCAAGTATCTGCGCCATGCTTTTCGCCAGCGTGGTTTTGCCAACCCCGGGGACATCCACTATTAATATGTGCCCTTTCGCAATCACGCTCGACAGCAGCAGCTCGATGGCGAAATCGTCTCCCAACCAATGTCGGGCCAGGGCCTGGTGAGCCTCCTCCAATAAGGAGAGTAACTCGCTAATTTCATCGTGTTTTGACTGCTGCATGGATTCCGCTGTTTTTTTGCCAAAGAAGTTACGGGTGCTGTGTTGACGACAGATTCATCTTACCACCACCAGAGCGTCTGGGAAAAAAAGGACAGCCCCATTTTATTCCACCAGGAAGATATGCACATTCTCGTTACCCGGATTATTCCATTGCGGATATTTGTCCATGAAGCTTTGTATGACGGGCGCCTTGGCCGCTGCGTCGCTGATGTAGGTAACGGTCTGGTCATACAGCTTATCGCCAATCTTCAGGCGTACGCGGGGGTCTCGCATGACGTTTCTGTTCCAGCTTCTCATGTCAGGAAAGCTGCCACCCTGGTAGTAGGCCGAGAACAGATAGAATTTGTCGTTGTACACGGTGCAGTAAGTGGTGATCGAATGCGGAATCCCATACCGAGTGTTTGTCTGGACGAATATCTCTGGAAATCGATTCGTAAAAGACCAGTCTGAGACGGGTTCCGTGACCAGTTCGCCCGCCAGCCATAAACCAGGGCGCCGATCTTGCGGCGTATAACCGAGGGTGCGCAGTGCTACGAGTGTGACTATCAATATAAGCAGCAGGCCTAAACCCCCCATCTTTAACAATTTTTTCATGTGTTGGTTCCAGGTATTATTAGTTAGCTTGGCGGTCGGAATACTCTCGAGGAACGGGTGTCGGGAACCTGAGCCCCACTATTATTTTCCTAATATAAGCAGTTCCGGCTAAAACGTTCCTGTGACCTTAAACGACAAGGTCCGTCCCGAACCAGTACACCGGTCTTCGATTTCTTCCAAAATTCCCGAAGATATTCTGCCTACGAATCGTTGTCGCTCACGACAAGATACATCGTTGGTAAAGGCATTCGCATCGAGACGATAAGTAATACCTCGACTGTCGATGTATTCGGCAAACATAAAAGCGGTAGGATCCCCCGCTGCCAACTCGATATCATCGATGTCATAACGCTTGATGTTGTTGTCGTGGCGATTCAACCATTGCAGTCCCCAATTCATATTCCAGCTTGGTATATCGTGGCGAAAGCCGAAGGAATTAAACCCCCTGGCCTGGAATTGAAAACGCCGGTCGATGCCCAGAAAAGGATCGGTAATACTGGAGTCAGTCACCCTTAGGGTAGCGGTCAGTAACAGATTGGGCATATTGATCATGTGCATGCGAATACTGGCATTCAAATTCATGCCCCACATGTCACCATCACCAATGTTACCGTTGGCGGAGCTCAGCTCGTCTGCATCGGTGGTTACATCGATGCGCTCGATCACATCATGGTGTTGGTGGTAAAAAATGCCACCATCTACCACACCGATGTCGTTGGGTAGCCGGTACTCGGCGTTAAACACATATTGCCAGAACCATTCCTGCTTGAGATTTTCATTGCCGGCCTGGGTATTGGAATCATCGTCCTGATCATCATTCGCTGCAACAAAATCGGCAAAACTCAACTGGTTCACTACTTTCTCGATGGATGCTCGTAATTGCAACTGCGGTGTTAAGTCAAAGCGAAAATCTAATTTAGGTTTCACGAAATCGAAATCACGTTTATTCGACACATCACCCGATTGACGTATCTCTGACGTTTCATACAACAAGGTCGACTCCAAAGACATTCTCGAATTGATTATCCAGTTGTGAATCACGAAAGGCTCATAACGAATCTCCTCTACTTTCGAATTCGCATTAGCCACCTCCACCGGGACTAAACCACCCACCGCAGACGATGGCGTACCCGTTGCATCGGCAGTGCCTAAGGCCAGATTTGAATCCAGAATCGTTTGCGCACGTTCGGCGCCAATCTCGATATCCTGATTATCAAAAATGTCAAAGGTGTAGGAGCCTCGGATAATTCGTTCCTGAGTAACCGAGGCAGTATCGAGAAACAAATCTTTTTCTTCAGTTCCATCAGCAAACAATTTAAATCTTTCACGGGTTGATGACGCGTTAGCTTCATTGCTAATGAACAGCAGCTTGAAGCGGTTCCCGGCTGGGGTTAGATATTCGTAATCTCCACCGATTTCCCAATTGTCCAATTTACCAGGAACATCTTCACGCTCTCGTGACAGCGCGTTTGGTGAAACTCGTAGATCTGTCGTGGATCGCGTTATCTCAAAGGGATTATCATTTTCGATAAACTGTGCGTTAAATCGCGCACTACTTCTGGCATTGAATCGATAGTTCAGATTTGCGCTCAACTCATAGGTAGTCTGATCGGTTATCCTGTCTTCTCGAATAATGTCGTTCGGTGAAAAATCGCCCAACACACTGTTTTCTTTGCTGACAGAGTGATCGTACCCTGCGGTTACGGTGGCGTTTATCACATAACTTAGTTCCCCTGCCTGCCCGCTAACAGAAAGCGAACCACCTGGCTCAGTTGCATGATCCAGATAACGTTCCATGCTCACCTCATAGGAAATACTGGTAGACGATATTTCCTCAAATAGAACTACATTGATGACTTGTCCACTTCCTCTCACATCCAGATCGCCAGACGTGCCTCGGATGAGTTCAATATATTCAACTTGATCGGCGGCGATGCGATCCAATTGTCCACTGGTGTTGTTGGTTTTGCCGGCGGTGCGCTTACCGTTAATCAGTATTTCATTGCCACCACTTTGACCACCACCAAAACCGCGTCCACCACCGGCCGGACCTCGACCAAAAATAACCCCTCTGGGTCGGCCACCACCGCCGAAGCTGGGTCCGCCGGTAGGGGTTCCGACACCTGGAATTCGGTCCAGCATGTCCTGCGCGGTCACCGGAGCAAATTCTGCAAAGTAAGCGGCTGGATAGACCACTGTCGATTCATCGCCAACGTTATCTTGCGAAAAGCCGATCGAGGAAAAGCTGGATAGCACCAGGATCGCCAGGATACGCATGGCCGTGTTCTTAATCCGTGTGAGAGTGAAATGCATGATGCTCAACCCGAGACAGTGTTGAAAATTGTGGCGCCTATTACAAAGATACAGAACCAGATAAATCGGTAATTCGTTCTGGTCCTGTTGCTAAGGTTACCAATCGTTGAGAATAGGGTTATAGAAGAACGACAGCCGTCGTCTTCGGCAAATTGTACAGGATCGGTCCCAGAATTAGGACTCTGACACATAATGTTACTATTGCATCAATAATTTACTGACAGGCATACGGGAGCTTGCTGACCGGTGAACCATCAACAGATTTTACACATGGATTTAAATGACCCGCTCGCCAACAAAAGAGAAGAGTTTGACCTGCCTGAGAATAAAGTTTATTTGAATGGCAATTCATTGGGGCCGCTGCCGATCAGAGCCCGGCAGCGCGCGCAGCAAGTTATCGATCAACAATGGGGACAGGATTTAATCGCCAGTTGGAACCTCCACCAGTGGATTGATCTGCCTACGCTAGCGGGAGAAAAAATCGCCAGACTTCTAGGTGCTCAGACGGGCCAGGTAATCTGTTGCGACTCCGTCTCTATCAACTTGTTTAAGTTGTTGGCGTGCGCGCTACAGTTACGTCCGCATCGCCGAACAATATTATCGCAAAAAGACAATTTCCCAACTGACCTCTACATTACCGACGGATTGCGCCAACTCCTGGGCGAGCGCTCCTTTAAACTGGTTTTAGTCGAAGAACAGGAAATAGAAACTGCCATTCAGAACGATGTGGGTGTGCTGCTGTTGACGCAGGTAAATTTTCGCAGCGGCAAGGCCTACGACATGCAACGACTCACCCAACTAGCTCATCAACACGGCGCCCTGGTAATTTGGGATCTTGCACATAGCGTTGGCGTGTTACCGGTCCAGCTCGATAATTGGAACGTGGATTTCGCCGTCGGCTGTGGTTACAAATATTTAAATGGCGGCCCAGGAGCGCCGGCTTTTTTATATACCGCGAGTCGTCACCTGGGACAAATTAAACAACCGTTACAGGGATGGATGGGACACAAGGCACCTTTCGAATTCGACTGGGACTACCAATCCGACCAGGGAATTCGTCAATTCCTCTGCGGCACCCCACCCATTATTTCGATGAGTGTGCTGGACGCCGCCCTCGATGTGTTTGCCGACATCAATGTAGAGCAGCTCAGAGACAAATCTATGGGACTAATGTCATTGTTTCTGGATTTAGTGGAAGCCGATGCAGCCCTCGCCAGCCTGGAATTACTGTCGCCCCGTCAACCCGAATTACGGGGCAGTCACCTCGCCTTTGCCCATGCTTCAGCCTACGCCCTATGCCAGGCGCTATCCGAGAACGGAATCGTCACCGATTACCGCAGCCCCAACATATTGCGGTTGGGATTCTCACCGTTATTTCTTCGTTACCAAGACGTCTGGCACAGCGTGCAGGTATTGTCCGACATAATCAAAAATAGCTTATACAACGAGGAGCGATTCAATCGAGAAATCGAAGGGGCCAGAGTAACTTGAAAAGAGTCCGTCGGATCGGGGGAGCTACACTCTGACCCTCTGTAGAACAGACGCAAACCGGCATCTCTGCGGAGAATTTCTACGGCGCGGCAATCGCATGACCGATCATCGTATTACCTTCGACTACGGCGCGGTCTAAAACATTTTGCTGATCGACAAAAACAAAGTCCAATACCTTATTCTCGTTGACATCTCGATGCAGCATCACGATGAACATCTCACCGCTGACCAGCCCTTTTTGCACATGAATGCTCACCTTAAGATTCTGGCCGTCTTCGAGGTAAGTCAGGGCAACATATTTATCACCGTTAGGGGCACCGTCTTCGAAGGGGTGTATCACCAGCCAGCCATTGCCATCGATCTGCACTTCTGAAAATGTGAGGGTTGACTGATCTCGAGTCACATCCTCTACTGTAATCCAGTTCTTTTCGCCGTTGCCCATACTGATCTGCGCTTGAACGCTGGTGTAACCGAGGCAAAGTACCAAGACGGTCATAATTGATCTGGCTAGTGGATATCGGTGCATGGTGATTCCCCGGCTGCATTGAACAGCGTGTCATAGCGTGAAAAATGAACAAGGGCGACAGTTTTTTTGTCTACTCCTTGCGCGGTGGTTTCCAACTGAATAAATCTGTCCCGGTTTTGTCTCCCCCTCTTACTGCACAATTATTTACTGGCTTTCCGCTTCCGCTGCAGCCATCGCTTCCAGCACCCGGGCGCCACGGAGAATGTTCACCATGCCATAGTTGCCCTCATGACAAGCGTACTCATAGAGCAGACCCGCTACCTTGGTCATGGGCACAATGGCAGTGAACTTATCGGTATAGGTGGTCGGATCATCGACGGTGAATTCGTAGTTAACGGTATAGGGACCGACCCGGGTAAATCGCTCGGTGAGGACTTTGTCTCTGGAAGTACCGGCCGAACCAAAGCTCGCGGTGAGATTATTGAAATTTCGCGTCACCACCACCAGGGTATCCCCGTCCCAGTGGCCACGGGAATCACCTGACCAGAGTCTCAGCTGCTCATCGAGCGCAGATCCACCACCCTCGGAATCGAATATCGGTACGATGCGCGCATCATGAATCATCTCAGTCAAGATCACTGCATGGTCTTTGCTCTGGAAAATCTGCACGTTGTTGTTATACAGACTCGGCACAAACGGTGGGCCGGCATTGAAGCCAACCAGGCAGCGCTCCGAAAGACCACGGTCTTCCGGACCATCGGTACCAATACCGCCAGCGGCAATACGCACCGGTCGCGATGCATCGGTAGTCGCTGACCCGTAATTGCCACGCTGGGTGGTCGCACCCTCTGCCAATTCCGGGACGCGGCCGTCCAGGGGATAGACGATATGTGAAGTACGCGCATTGCCACCGATACCTGCATTCTCAATCCAAAAATCATTGTAGGATCCATCCACTCCCTCAATCGGCAGAGCTCCATCGGAGTTGGCGTCCGCTTCGGCCCGTTTTACCGTGGCTTCGGCAATCTCTTCCGTGGTGAGAAATTGTCGCTCACCAAAACGCGCGGGACGCTGCATCGGTACGTTGGAAGAAAAATTCCAAACCCCCCGCAGATCCGGTTGTCCCCACTCCGTGCGAGGAATCACATAATTATCGTCGGCAAAACCAGACAGAGAGAACGAGCAGGTAAAGGCTAGAAGAATCAGCGAGCTTACTTTGTTCATGGGGCACTCCGGGTAGAAATTGAACGCACTTGCTAGACGGTAGCTTATTCGCCCATGCAGCACAATTTAAACTTCATGCACGCAGTAGGGCTCGCAGTGACTGAATTTTAATCCCTGCCCTGCTCGGTTCATTCTAAACCCAAATAGTTGAACTTCTGAATGCGTCGGCCTTCCTGTTCGGCGATGTAGACGTTCCCCGCCGAATCCACCGCAATCCCGTGTGGCAGCGTAAACTGCCCGCGATATCGTCCGGGGCCACCGCCGAAACTGGTCAGCAGCTGGCCAGTCTGACGATCCAACACATCGATCATCACGCTGTTTTGATTCACCACATAAAGGAAGCGCTGTTGCGCATCGTGAGAAAATGCCAATACCACCGCGCTCCCCCGGGTGCCGCTGGCACGATCCCGGGTAGAAGTAATCGGTTCGAAAGCAACGTCGATGTTGCGGATAAAGGTGCCCATGCGGTCGAATACCTGAATCCGATCCGCCTCGCGGTCACAGACATAGACGAGGCCGTCAGCAGACAAGCGCAGACAATGGGGTAACGGCGTGATGTCGGTTTCATCCTCGGCGCGGTGCAACCTCCACTGGCGCAGGAACCGGCCATGACGGTCCAATACCGCGATCCGATGATTGCCTCCGGGCAATTCGCCATCGGCTACATAGATGTCGCCGGTGTCCGCATCCACATCGATACTCCCCGGCAGAAAGAACTGGGCGCGGTCGGAATTCAGCGGACGGCCCTGGCGAGTACCATCGGAGGAGTCATACCTCCCACGTTCGCCAATCAACATCAGTAGCTCACTGCCATCATTCGAATATTTCTGCAGGACACCGGTACCAGCCGCAACAATCCAGACATTGCCGTCGTTATCCACGTGACAATCATGCAGCCTGCCCCCCAACTGATCCGGATCACCCCAGCCACGAACCACATTCCCATCGGGGTCGAGTTCGATAACCGGCGGCGCCAGCTTCGCGCCATCTAAATCATCGGCTACTACATTCTGACGATTGAGAATGAATACATGATCCCGACGGTCGAGGCACATCCCGCCCAAACCACCGGTGAGCCAGTTATCCCCCAGCGGCAATTTCGGCCACAACGGATCGACCTCGAACCGTGGCACCGGCTGTGCCTTGACCGGAACTGCAATGATAAAAGCTGCCATGAGCAGCAGCGACACGCCAGTGGCGATAGATTTTAAGGGGCAGATCACGTTATTTCACTTCTCCTCGCGATTAAAATTGTCAGGGCAATCGCTGCCAGAGTCCCAACTCCCCTTTGCCAGAGTCGAGAATATATTCTTTCATCCATGGCCTCAATAGTACCGGACTAGCCATACAACCTGCCAACCCTATGGGCCAAAGCTATCCATCAGGTGAACTCCCCTCTCTGCTATCATCACCCCTAACTCCAGCCTGTTGGCGAGCGCTTATAATCGTCTTGATCACTAGGAAAACCTATGGACTTTGACATATCACCGGATTTGCAGAATTACCTGAAGGAACTGGATGAATTCATTGAGCAGGAAATTAAACCCCTGGAACAGGAAAATGACAACATCCGCTTCTTCGACTACCGTCGCGAAGATGCGCGCACCGATTGGGAGCGTGGCGGTCTGCCCAACGAAGAATGGGAAGCACTGCTGGCCGAGGCCAAGAGACGTGCCGATGCGGCGGGGCATTACCGTTATCCTCTGCCGACGGAGTACGGCGGCAAGAACGGCAGCAATCTCGACATGGCGATCATCCGTGAACACTTTGCCACCAAGGGTTTAGGTTTGCACAACGACTTACAGACCGAACATTCAATTGTTGGCAATAATGTCGGCCTGCTGCTGATGCTCGCCTATGGCTCGGAGACGCAACGAGCAGAATGGGTGCCTGAGATGCTGGCGTTTAAGCGGAGCTTCGCCTTCGGCATTACCGAGCCCGACCACGGGTCAGATGCCACACATATGGAAACCACGGCGGTGCGCGAGGGTAACGGCTGGCGGATTAATGGTGAAAAGACCTGGAATACCGGCATCCACAAGGCCCCCTACGACATGGTGATGGCGCGCACCAGTGGCGCCGCTGGTGATGGCCAGGGTATTACGGCGTTCCTGGTACCTGCCGATGCAGAAGGCTTCAAGATAGAAGAATATATGTGGACCTTTAATATGCCCACCGATCATGCCCGGGTTTCATTAACCAATGTGTATGTGGACGATTCGGCCGTGTTTGGTGGTGAAGATCGAGGTCTGCAGGTAGTGCAACATTTCTTTAATGAAAATCGTATTCGCCAGGCGGCCTCGAGTCTCGGCGCAGCACAATTTTGCATCAACGAGGCGGTGGACTACGCACAGAAGCGCACACCCTTTGGCAAACCGCTGGCGGTTAATCAGGGCATCCAGTTTCCCCTGGTGGAGCTACAGACGCAGTGTGAGATGTTGCGCGCACTGATTCATAAGACCGCCTGGCAAATGGATACCCGCGGTAACTTCGCCGTTTCCGATAAAGTGTCCATGTGCAACTACTGGGCGAATCGCATGTGCTGTGACGCGGCGGACCGGTCGATGCAGGTACATGGTGGCCTCGGCTACTCCCGCCACAAGCCGTTCGAACACATTTACCGCCATCATCGTCGCTACCGCATTACCGAAGGCGCCGAGGAAATCCAGATGCGCCGTATTGCGGGTTACATGTTTGGCTTCATGCGGCAACGAGCACCTAAAGGCGTGCAGGAATAGTCGATGGCGTTGCAGGCGAGCGACCAATCAGCCGTAAAAGAAAAATTTGAACGTAAGCTCGAGACCGTATTACGGCGGCAACTGCCCGGGTGTAAGTCTCTGCTTTCGGTTGAACGTTTGTCCGGAGGGGCGAGTCAGGAAACCTATCGCCTGCTTATCGAAGACCACAGTAGTAAAGCAGGACAGCGGCTGCTGGCCATGCGCCGTGCCGCCGGTGGTCTGAACTTGAAAAAATCCGAGCTAGGATATCCTGGCCTGGCCATCGAAGCGCGGTTGCTGCAGAGCGCTGGAGCGGCCGGCGTGCCGGAGCCGGAAATCCATTATGTGTTAAAGCCGCAGGATGACCTGGGGGACGGCTTCATCATGGAATGGCTGGAAGGCGAAACATTAGGCGCGAGGATTGTTCGCGCGGCGCAATTCGAAGCGGTGCGGCCCACACTCGCCTATGCATGCGGCAAATACATGGCACGAATCCATAACATCGATTTGCAAGCTACCGGCTTGCGTGATCAGTTGACGCCGCTGCCACCGGCTGAATGTGTACAGCAGACCTGGGCGCGATACCGGGGCTTCGACACCCCCCAACCGATGATCGATTACACCGCGCGCTGGTTGCTGGATCACTTACCGGTGGGTCATGAAACCTGCTTAGTCCACGGCGATTTCCGCAACGGAAACTTGGTCTTGTCCGAGCACGGTATCGTCGGTGTGTTGGATTGGGAATTGGCCCACATCGGCGATCCGATGCGCGACCTTGGCTGGATCTGTACCAATTCCTGGCGCTTCGGAGGTGCCGGACCGGTCGGTGGCTTCGGTGAATACGCGGACCTTTTTCGAGGCTATGCAGAGGAGTCCGGCCACCCGGTGAACCCGGATCATGTCAGATTCTGGGAGGTATTTGGTTCCTTCTGGTGGGCGGTGGGTTGCCTGGGGATGGCCCAGCAATTCCGCAGCGGGCCGGATCGCACGGTGGAGCGTCCTGCCATTGGGCGGCGCTCGTCGGAATGCCAGGTGGATTGCGTCACCCTGTTGCTACCGGGCGCAGTAACCTTAATCCCTATGCCGGAGTCAGGTGCCAGCGAAGACCTGCCCCGTGCGGACGAACTGCTCACCAGCGTGCGAGATTTTCTTCGCAACGAAGTGATGGCGGCGACCCAGGCGCGTCTCAATTTCCTGGCCCGTGTGGCCGCAAATTCACTGGATATTGTACACAGAGAATTGGCCCTTGGTGCAACACAGCGGGCGCAAGAACATCGCCGCCTGCAACATTTCTTCGCCAGTGAAGAGGAATTGGACACTCTGCGTTGGCGACTGGTGCATGAACTGCGTGAAGGCAGCATTGAACTCGCCAACGAGACACTGCAGTTTCATCTGCGTCACACAGTGGTCAACCAGGTTGCTATCGACCAGCCCAACTACTCCGGCTTCAAGACGGCGATACACGCAACCTAGCAAATAGGGGGCAGGGTCTTAGTTCCCCAGAATCAACTTCTGCACCCGTGAGTTCGAAGTCTCCGCCGCGAACAGGACGTCCTCCGAGGGGCAGGCGAGCCCATGGACGCCGGAGAACTCACCGAGCATTCTGCCGGCGTTACCGATGACGCCAAGCACTTCCCCCTGCAGCGTTGCCTTGATAATCCTGCCGGGGAACGTGCCCTCACCCACGTAGATGACGTCGCTGCCCGGCGGGATGCAGAGCGAGTTGGGTGCGCCGTTACCGGCCACGTTAGTGAGGTCAGTCGGGGTGGGGCCATTCACTGCCTTGGAGCCCGGTGCGATCGGCGTGGCGACACTGAATATCCGCAGTAGCTTGCCCTCGGTATCGAACACCTGAATTCGCGCATTCGAGCGATCGCCGACGTAGATGTTGTCGTCCTTGTCGATCGCAATGGAATGCGGAGTGCGGAGCTGACCGGGGCCACTACCGGGCTCACCCCATGACATCACCCAATCGCCGTTGCTGTCGTACTTGGCGACTCGAGAGTTGATGTAGCCGTCGGTAATATAGATGTTGCCCTGGGAGTCGAAAGCGACGTCCGTGGGCTCTCGGAAACGCCCGTCTTGAGGCGGTGCCGGGGGATTTTGCCGCTCGATCGGGCGAGCTCTCTCCGAGCTTGATTCCGCCTTGCGCCCAAAAACCCAGACCACGCGGCCTTCCGGGTCCATGCGCACCACCATGTTCGAACCCTTGTCCACCGTCCATATATTGTCGTTTGCATCGATCCTCAGACCATGGGCGAACGACCAGCTATAGAGCCCCCTGCCGTGCTCGCGAATGAAGTCGCCAGTTGGGCTGAACTCGAACAGTTGCGCGGCGTGAATACCGTAGGCAGGGCCACCCCCGGTGGGATTGGAGCGGCTGTAGACGAAGACATGACCGGAAGAATTGACGGCCACTGCCGGTACCTCACCGAAGTTCACGCCACTGGGCAACGAGAAGAAGTTCGGCACGGATTGCACCGGAATCTGGGGTACGGTTTGCGCATTCAGTGACGGCATGGCCACGATCAATGTGATTAGCGCGATAGCGAGTTTATACATTGTTGTTCTCCCATCGATCAAAGGTTAGGGAAATAGATATCAGAATTCCATTTTCGACAGCGCTAACTAACTATTCGCCTTTTGAAATTTGCCACTGGGCCAGGGCGCTATGCGCAGAGACAGAATCGAAGGTGGTTGCGTCGTGGCTGTCGGTTTTCGCCGTGAGCTCGATTACATAGCCGTTGGGGTCGCGGAAATAGACGGAATGGACAAAATCGTGATCGGAAATGCCTCGCGTTTCCACCCCAGCCTGTTTGCCTTTCTCCATCATTTTCTGCAATTGATCATGCTCCACTTCCAGGGCGATGTGCAGATCGAAGTCTCTCTGCTGCTTGAAATCGAATGGCTCATCGGGCTCTTCGAAAAAGGCTAAAAACGACCCATCCTCCATCTGATAGAAACTGTGCAGCAGGTGCCCCTCGCGCCCGGTCATAGTCTGCTTGATTTCGAAGGAGAGCATCAGCGGCAGGCGCAAGATGACCGCTCTGGCAGGCTTGCTGTGGCACAACTGGCGGCTCAAATTCCGGCCACTTGAACTG
>JADFOC010000373.1:1419-3323 GCA_022563075.1 Pseudomonadota bacterium | reverse complement strand
TTTGATTTTTATATTTTCTGTCTTGTTTCGGAAATAAAAATATAAAATTTAAAATAGCGTATTTTTTGTTAACTGCAAAAAAATACTTGGCCTGCAGCTATTATTCGCACTCCTGGTTTCCTGTAACTCGGACACTGTGACCACACCCAACATTCTTTTTGTACTCACTGACGATCAATCCTGGCTACATACTTCCTATAGCGGTGAGCCCGAAGTCTCAACACCGAACTTCGATCGCATTGCAAGAGAGGGTGTTTATTTTACCCGAGCCTATGTCTCGGCACCGACCTGCACGGCTTCTCGCTCCGCCATACTCGCCGGTCAACATTTCTGGCGACTCGGTAGTGCCGCCGTGCTTTGGGGTGAATTCCAGCGCAGCACACTAAGCTATCAACAAATTCTAGAAGACCAGGGATATCACACCGGTTATACCGGCAAAGGCTGGGGGCCGGGTCGGGTGATCGGGTCAGCGCCAGCAGGTCGTGGCTATAACGTCATCCTGACCAACAATCCAGTATCGACGCAGGTGAGTGAAATCGATTATGCCGCCAATTTTGTCGAGTTTCTGGATCGCAAACCGGAGGGTGCGCCATTTTCATTCTGGTTCTCTCCGTTTGAACCCCATCGTCCCTATCAAATCGGGCAGGGAATAAATAGCGGTATTAATGCAGACGCCATCGTCGTTCCCGGGTTTTTGCCAGACAATGATGTGGTGCGCAGTGACCTGGCAGATTATTATCTGGAACTTCAATGGCAAGATCGGGCCCTGGGACAAGTATTGGTTGAACTGGAAAACCGGGGATTGTTAGACAACACGATTATCGTCGCAAGTTCTGACAATGGCATGCCGTTTCCTCGAGCAAAATCGAATAATTATGAATTTGGCACCAGAGTTCCATTAGCCATCAGATGGGGAGAAAAAATAGCGCCAGGCACTGTGCTTGATGCTATCGTCAATCTATCAGACCTGGCTCCTACATTCCTCAGTGCGGCGAATATATCTGTGCCTATCGAAATGACCGGACGCAATCTATTGCCACTGCTATTCGATGAGCTATCGATAGACGAAGCCGCTGCGGATTTTTCTTACACGGTGACAGGCTTTGAACGACATGTGCTCAATGCCCGAGCTGACAATGCAACCTATCCCAGTCGAGCTATTCATACGGAAGATTTTGCGTTTATTCGAAACTTTCGGCCGATGCGGTGGCCGGCAGGAGATCCTCCGAACTTTCGGGATATCGATGCCACGTCGGCCAGCAAAAACAACCTGTTTGAGAATCCAGTATTTTTACAATTAGCTACCGCCAGGCGCCCTGAGTTTGAGTTATACGATCTGAATCAAGATCCCTATCAATTGCATAATCTGGCCGACGATCCCACCTATGCGGTAATTATTCAGGAATTATCGAGTAAGCTCATGGCCGAATTACAATCGAGTAATGATCCACTACTCATTGAGGGTGCAGATGCTTTCCATGATTTCCCCTATTACGGCGAAATCAGTTCACCTTAGTCTCTGTGCCGCTGACGAGATCTCATTCTTCAAATAAAATCTAAGCTGCCGCCGGATTTTCCATCGACGTCAATCTCCCCCGATTATCTCATCGGGCTCGCTCCAGAGTGATCGTGCAAGATCAATAAAATCCAGGTGAGACTGACCACGAAACCCCTGTACTCAGAGTCGTTCAGATTGGGCTGGTGGCAGTGGTGTTGCCGTCGGCGCTGGTGGCGGAGGTCCGGCCTGCCGCTACATTTACGCCGTCGACATCTTGGACTTTTGCCAGGAGTTCTTCGGCCTCGCCGCGCAACGAGGTTTTCTGGAACCCTTCCAGTTGGCGGCGCAGGTCTTCGTTCTCCTGGATAAAGCTGTCCAGACGGGCTTCCAAGTCCGCAACCGGCGT
>JADFOC010000373.1:0-1409 GCA_022563075.1 Pseudomonadota bacterium | reverse complement strand
TGCCAAAGCCGACGGCCAACACCCACTACTTCATTCGCAGGCAGTATTTGTCAGCGACAGTAAAGGACTCCTGGGCAGGACAGGAAAACCAATGGAATTCAACCGGATTAGTCAGCTTGACCCCGGCCAATTATTTCACAGTTGGCTATTCGTGTAGTGGTCGTGTCGATAGCTTTCTTTTCACTGTGCGTCGCACCCAGAGTGGGATCAGGTTCGCGATATGACCGAAGAGCTTATGACTATTCAACCAAATTAATACTCGGTAAAATCGCCGATTAACCGTCGATGCTTCCGGTAGTTCTCGTAACCAATAAGCCATCAGCTGTTCCCCGGATACAGGCTCAAGGTCCGGGGTTATCCCCGAATGTCGATACTGCTGACTATATGAATAGGCGGATCTGGGTTGACCCTGCCAACTTTCGAGCGGCTTGGGAGACAGGAATTCTTCTCGAATTTCGAGCAACCGCTGCAACCACTGCCGCGGCGTGATATTCCATGGCTCAATCCAGCTGTAAGGCCGATTCTGCAAGCGTTCAGGAAATGCACCAAGATTTGGACAGATGACCGGTAAGCCAGCCTCCAGTGCGATGCTCAGTGTGTAACTGTAGGTTTCAGGCCAGGTACAGGGGAACCAAACCACATGGGGTTTGAGCCGCTGCAGTATTCCTGGCAAATCACTATCGTGGTACGCACCCAGGCTTTCAACCGAGCCAGCCAGTTTCTTATAGGCATATCCCACCAGTGTAAATTGCAGAGGTGCACCGGCTTTCGCGGAAAGTTGTGACACTCGCTCCAGCACATTGGCACCTTTAATAAGGCTCAACGCACCCAAGACAACAATTCGTAGTTTGTTATTCTCAGCGATACATTCGATATCGACTGCCGGGTAGGAGCCGATGTGCTCGTTGTCTGGATGGTAGGCGCAGGTAATTGAAAGCTCCGGATGATAAGTGTTATAAATTGAAGCAGCCGCGTTACTGGGGGCAAACACTCGCTCCGCCCGATTGAGTATGCTCGCCCATTGCTGACGCCAATCATCACCATCCATGCCTTTTGGTAAGGGAATGGCTTCGGCACAAATTTCATCGCGCCGAGTCTCGGCTTCACAAAAATAACCGCGCTTGTCTGCTAGTGCCGGATTTGTATGCAGGAAGTAATAGTCATGCAAAGTAATGTCATAAGGAACGTCCAGTACTTTCAAGACGCGTGCGATCGAGTCCTCCCATCCTTTGACGTGGTGGATATGTATGCGACTCAATGACAGGGAAAACAATAAGTTTTTTAATTCGCGCATTTCATGAAATGCAAACTCGAACAAGCCACCACTTAAAACATTAAGAAATACCAGTCTCATGCAATTGGCTTGCGGTACTAACATGGCATGCTGCAAATTGTTACTGCAAAAATTG
>JADFOC010000372.1 GCA_022563075.1 Pseudomonadota bacterium | reverse complement strand
TTGAAAATCCGCAATGCCTGAGGTGCGGGAACCCAGTGGGATATGATCCAGGGTCCGCCAATATGTACCCGCTGGCGGATGATTTGTTGCAGGATTCCGGTACCGCACCGTTGAAACTGTGCAAAAACTCTGCCGATTATGGCGTTTGCAATTGGTTGGTGAGCAATCCAAAAAATTCTTATTGCATCTCTTGTGAGCTAAACCACACCATTCCAAATCTGATGGCCCCGGGTAGGCGGCGCTGGTGGCAGAGTCTGGAGCAAGCAAAACGCCGATTGATATATTCGTTGCTCTCATTAAAGCTGCCAGTTATCGGCAAACACCTGGATCGACAGGGACTTGCGTTTGAATTCATCGAGGACCAGCGAACCAATCCCAATGTTTTTGAAGAGCATGTAAATACCGGCCATGAGAATGGACTTATCACGATTAATATCACCGAAGCGGACCATGTCAATCGCGAGATAAGTCGGCAGCACACCGGAGAATTGTATCGCACGCTGCTGGGCCACTTTCGGCATGAGAGTGGCCACTATTACTTTACCAGGCTGGTAAATTCGGATGAGTCGATTGGACAATTTCGTGAGTTGTTTGGAGACGAGCGCAGCAACTACAAAGATGCGCTGGCGAATTATTATGCGAATAAGTCTACTATGATTCGTGACCCACAACTGATCAGCTTTTATGCCCAGGCACACCCACTTGAAGACTGGGCGGAAGTCTGGGCTCACTACATGCATATGGTGGATACACTCGAGACTGCCGGTGAATATCAGTTACGGCAAGGACCATCCCCGCTTGATGCTATCGATGACACCCTGCTCAAATGGTCAGAATTGACTCTTATGTTGAACGCATTGAATCGGAGTATGGGATTAGCGGATGCCTATCCCTTTGTATTATCCCAGCAAACTCTCAAGAAGCTCCGCTTCGTCCACGGTTTGATCTGTCCCAATTAGTTGCCCAGGATAGCGGTGGCAGCGACATATGTTTAAACGCATCCTTTAAGCGTTGATCCCAGTCGTGCTTAAGATCGCGCAGAAAATCGCTATCGCTGTCAAATCGATGCGGGTTGGCTAATATTAGACTATCAGTTTGATAGATCAGTGCCTCGACTGGAGGACCCACGCTCAGATTGCTGCGCATGGTTGAGTCCATAGACACCAGCGCACACATGGCGGAGGTATCGAGGTTCAATTCCGGTGTCAGGATCCTGTCTAGAATTGGTTTGCCGTATTTGCTTTCACCGATCTGGAGATATGGCGTGTCGTCAGAAGTGGTGATGTGATTGCCTTCTGGATAAACCATGATGATTTCGTGTTTGTTGCCCGCTATCTGTCCGCCGATGATAAAACTGGCTTCGAATTTCTTTCCTTCGATAACGCGTTTTTCCTGCTGTTCCCGACTAAGATCACCGAGGTAGTCAGCGGCAGTTTCAATGCTTTCCATGTTGAAAAGATTGTTGGAGGCATTTTGCTTGATGTCGCCTTTTATTCTAGCGATGGTGGCCTGGCAGGTGGCTAAATTGCCGGCCGTGAGAATAACGAACTGCCTGTCACCGTCGATGCCAAAGCGAAACATCTTACTGTAAGTTGATACTTGATCGATGCCGGCGTTGGTTAACGAGTCAGAGCAGAACACCATCCCGGCGTTTACCGATACTGCTACACAATATGTCATTATTGTTACCACATTTTGACAAGCGCTCAATAATACTAAGTATAGTGGCTACTTGATAGGGGGTAGGGGTATTTCTTAGAAGGCGTGAGAAGCCCGAAAACAGAGGGTTCGGCCGAAGTTTCACCGGTAGAGCAGTGACACAGCGCTGATCTGGAGTCGAGTAAGCAGGTCGACCGATCGAGCTGCTACTGCAGGCTTTCAGGCAAATCATCGAATTCGTCGTAATCATATTCGTGGGCTATGCGTTTACCGTCCAGCCGTTCTTCGATACGGCGGCGCAGCTTTGTCAGCTGGGACTGAACTGAAGGGGCTGTTATTTCTATTGCAGGTTCTTCCTTTGGCAACATCGGCACGGTGTCGAATAACTCAGCCGTATTCTCGATTGAGTCGTCCCATCTTTGCTCTTTCATGGCGATTCCCTCTGGCATAAATAACCTACTAAGCCGAGCACGGTTTAGTATGAGTGATTCCAATTTGAGCGTATGCTCATCTAACTTATCGTTAGCTGGGAGACGATTCTGTAGTAAATATTTGTGGCTGGATTGGCTGAGGCAGGATTGTCGTTGCCCCGAATAAACCGAGTGGCGGATGCAGATCAGGTGACCGCCAAGTTGTTGATGGTCTGTTGTCGCAATTCCTGCTTCGCGATCTTGCCAGCGGCGATTCTAGGTAATTGCTCATATTGAAAGAACATCAAACCGGGGATTTTAAATTCTGCAATCTTGGATTTCAGGAATTGCTGCAGATCTTCGCTGTCTATCTTACAGTCGAGTTGCAGCATAATTGAGGCGCAGAGTATCTCTCCCAGCCGTTCATCAGGGATACCATACACGGCAACTTCATTGACCCCCGGATGCTCGGTAATTGCATACTCCACTTCTGCACAACCGATATTTTCGCCTCCTCGAATCACGATATCTTTAGCGCGATCGAGAATCACCAGAAAGCCGAGTTCGTCCAGCATCCCAATATCGCCTGAATAGAACCAACCATCCACTAATACTTCGGCGGTGGCTACGGGATCATTCCAATAGCCCTTCATGACAGTTGGACCCTTTATACAGATTTCTCCGATCTGCCCATCTTCCAGGCTGCGACCTTCGTCATCGACAATTCTTAAGCTGGTAACGGGTGGAGTAGGTCTGCCGGTACTATGGGGCCGGGCCTCATAGAATTTTCCGGAAATAATGGCGCCGATGGCATTGGTTTCCGTTAATCCATAGCCGAGACCAGGAATCGCTTTGTCCGGGAATTTTTGCAACATCATGCTGAGATGTTTTGGTGGTCGAGATGCGCCACCACTCTGCACGCCACGCAGGCTCCGTAGGTCAGTGCTGGAAAATTTGTCGGAGTGCATCACTTCCCAGGTCATGGTGGGGACGCCATGCAACACCGAAATCCGCTCTTCTTCAACCAGATGCAGCGCCTGGTCCGCATCCCATTTGTACATCATCACAAACTTGCGAAGGTAGACAAAACTAGCCAGAAACTGCGCATGGCTACCGGTAACATGAAACAGAGGTACGTTGGCCAATATCGCTGGATCGAACTCAGGATTGTCTTCGACTAATTCAGGCCTTAAGATTTCGCCAACCTCTTTCACGAATTTCCAGGTATAGAGCGCGTTAATGATACTACGATGGGGGG
>JADFOC010000025.1 GCA_022563075.1 Pseudomonadota bacterium | reverse complement strand
AGTCTATCCTCGTCGCCTGCAACCAATGGTAGATCCGCATCGATTTCTGTACGCAATTCCACATTTTTATCACCGATAAGAGGTTTGCATACAGCCATTACCAGTAAGATCAGACTCTGCATATCTACCGGTCGAAATTTAACGTAGGTCGCATCGTCTTTCGCGCTTGAAAAATCCAACAAATCATTGACCAGCTTGGTCAGGCGATCGCCGCTAGCCTGGATGAGTTCAAGGTTTTGAGTAATTAGCTTTACGTCTTGCGTATCATTTCTCAGTTCAATCAATGCGGTTTCTGCTAATCCATTTATTCCGTAGAGTGGTGTGCGTAGTTCATGGGAGACATTGGCTAACAAGTCATCTTTAATCTGTTCAGCCCGAACCAGATTAGTAATAGCCAGGTGTTGTGCATCCCCTTTCTCTTGCTTAATTTGATTGTATCGAAACGCCAGACATAGTGATAACAGCATCGCTTGCGCAATCAAGCCGGCGTGGAAAGCACCATTGGTTAAAGCATTATTTGGAAATGACGGCCATAGCTGCAGCAGCAACAGGACAAAGGTGCCAGCCAGGAATACACTCACTGCACCCATATGGACAATGGCCGTTACATTGCCGCGCCGGATGGCATCGACGTTATTGTAGAATGACAGAGGAATGGCGAGTATCAGCAGGAAAATAAATAGATATTGAAAGGCCTTTTCATTCGGAACGAATGCCAATAACACTACCAGTCCGAATCCTGCTACTAACAGTTTCACCGTGTTATCGAGTTTAATGTTGTGTTCCCAGATGCGAAGCAATGATCGTTGAAACATCAATGCTGTTATTGCCAACAAGGGATAGATAAGCCGCTCTGACATATCGACATACCAGTTGCTGCTATACAACTCGTCGAGCAGATAGCGCAAATTCTTCGAGTCGAGAAAAATAAATGCCGTCTGTGTGGCGATGGTAATGACGTAATAGAGATAGCTGACTTCCCTGGTGGAAAATAACAGGAACAAATTATAGAAAATCATCGCCAGCAGGATGCCGTACTCTAATCCCAGTATGGCGTTGGCGATCATTGCTTCCTGTCTGAAACTCTCTTCATCCCAGAGGGAAATGGGCAGGCGCAGAGGTCTAGCGCTGCTTACTCTCAGATAGAATTGGCTGCCGAAATCCGGATCTATGCGTAAAGCAAATCCGCGATTGAAGGTCTTGAGTTCACGGTTACTGACTTGCGTGCCTAGAGTGTATGCTGATGCCAGCGCGCCATTGTCATCAACAATGAACAGTTCGATACCGCCCCGGACAACACCGCCCACAAGTTTAGGAGGTCCAAATTCTAATATTCTGCTTGGATTGTCACCTGCATCGGACCAGTCAAGCTGAAAGCGGATCCAGTAGGCCGAGCCGGTGATGCCAAAATGAAGTATTTCCCGATTGTGGGGAATGAAATTGACACCGAAATTGGGAGCCAATACTTCAGTAATCGTTAACGATTCCGAACTGTCTTCGTAGTATTCAACATGCTCGGCTATGGATAATTGTGCGATTGCGGGCTTGACTACGATCGGCTGGGCGCTGGAATTTGGTAGATACCCGCAAGTAACACAAAGCAATGACAGTGATAGTGAAATTTCCGATATTGAGATTTTACGCAAAATAGCTGGCCGACTATATTGGATTAAGTAGAACAAGATGTAGTGCCTGCAGTGTTGGCTGGCATTAGCTCTTGTCGTAGGTTCTGATTCTAGCGGTTCGACATTGCTAGAACAATCAAAGCGACGAGAATATTCAACCACAGTTAATGACGCAACGCTCATGAGTTGGGCCTTGCTAGAGCTTAAAATGGCTGATTTATTGCTAGTTAAACGGCAGTAATAGGATTAAAATTCTTCCGCATTTCTGCCAGTCCGAGGGGTAATCTTCATGCGAGTACAACAGGGATCCCTGGGTGTCAAAACTGCCTTGCTAATGACATTGTTGCAGGTCAGTTTCGTTTATGCGCAGGAAATAAGTCAATACCAGCATTGGTTAGATCTTGCCGATGCCGATCAGGCTTTCATCGAACGTTCGGTGGAGATCGGCAGAACGCGCGCGTTTCTGGAATTTCTTGGCAATGATTCTGTGGTTTTTCGAAGAGGGAGAGGTCCGGTCGATGCGCTAGAAGAGTATTCCGATGAAACATTTCAAAACAATGCCAATGAAATCAGTTGGAAGGCTCACTATATTGATGTGTCCCGGGATGGCGATCTGGGATTGACTGCCGGGCCGCTAGAAGAAGATCAGGGCGTATTTGGTCACCTGGTCTCTATCTGGAGGAAGCCTAGCGATCGTTGGGAATTAATGGCTGACAAGTTTGTTTTCATTCCTGGGTTCCTGAGCCTTGAAGTTGAGCCGAATTTTGCAGATACGGTTCCGGTGCTGGAAGAAACTGCGCATCCGGTGATGGCGATGGTCGAAAGCAACACCTTGCAGAGTCTTGTCGCTGCAGATAATTTGTTCGGCCGATCGATCAATATCCGTGGTGGTCAGCGTGCTCTGCTACGCTATGGCTTGGAAAATTCCAGGGTATATTTACCTGGTATGGGTCCCGCAGTTGGGGCAGAATCGGCCAGTTCAGTTTACGGAGCCTTTCTCGATAATCAACTGTCCACCACCAATCCCATTAGCATGAACCATATGGGAGGATATCTCTCAACGTCGAAGGAAATGGGTTATACCTATGGGACTATGGCTACTAATACCGATGTCGATGTGGAAGAAAGATTTCAAGCAAGTTATTTACGTCTATGGCGCTTCACTGAAAGCAATGAGTGGAAGATAGCCGTTGAAGTGTTAAGCCAGCTTTGAACAAATGAATGGCAGCCTAATTTTCAATTACCACCGAGCGCGCTCCATAGGACATGGAGATGCCCCGTGTATTAATGATCTCAATGGCAAGAAGGTGTGTTCCGTTTTCTAAGATGTTGGTATCGAGCCGATAGTCAAATCCCAAATTAGGTGCGTTAGGATCTGATTCGACATGCATGACTTCGACAACATCTAATCGATTCGCACCATAGTTGAACAAAGCGAATCGTTGCTCATCGATCAGCAAATAAATTTCTTCTACTCCAATGTCTTCATTATAGGCCCATCCACTAATGGTAACCTGTCCTTTCATAGAGTCGTTTTCTTCGGGGAAATCAATCCAGGCTCGAGCAGGGAAAGGGCATGGCATGGAGCGATAATCGGGCTGCCTAGATCTATCTACTATTTTATTTGCTCTGTAAAAACTAAACTGTTTATCTCCTTCGAACAGAGAGAGCCTGCTCAAAAATTCCATGTGATCGACATGATGACATACAAGTGCCAACATCTTATGCTTATCAGGCACTTCGAGTGTGCTGTCTTCGGTTATGAACAGTGCGGGTCGATCGATTGCATTTGCCAGGCCAGCTTCGTCTTGCTGCCATAATTCATATTGAGCGATGCGACCATCGCGAACAGCTTTGTCTCGGTCCAGCGTAATACTCTCACGAGATAGCCCCGCAAACGCAATCTGGGCAGCAGTGTAATAATTATCAGTAATGATAATGGGCTCAGTCTGTGCAAATTCTTGATTTATCAGATTCGCTGTATACTCAGAAAATTCTTTCCATCCCGCCATTTTGTTCGATAGTACTCCGGGGCCTAACAATGGCTGCAGCTGCTGTTGAAAGCCCTGTGAGCCGACACCGATTAAAGCGATCAGTGTGCCAGTGAAGCCAATGACAGGGATGCTGGCCACCAAGACCCGGGCAACTCTTGCATGCCACCGCCGCACCGACCATTGGTATATCTTTCTCAGCGTGGCTGGCAGGAAGATTAGTAAAGGGAAGTAGCCCGACAGTGGCCAGTGAATTGAGGTGCTGGTTGCGTCAGTCCACGGAGCCAATACCAGGTAAACCAACATGTTTGTCAGTGCAAAACTCATGAATAGAGCAGCACTACGATCGCCTTCCTTAGCTTTCTTATAGAGCAGCCACAGCGTAACTGCCAACGCACCATACAGCGGTGGTGTAACCAGTCCGGCCTGCTTGAACAGATGTAACAGGCCGCTGGCGTGAAACGCCCAGGGGTGTCGATCAATGAAATAGAAACTGGCACTACTGAGCTGATTAGTTAGGTTAAACCATAGTATCGGCACCAGGCCGATGCTGGCTAAGAGTATCGCTGACCACAGGCGCGGATTGCGCCACTGCTTGTGTTCGGGTTTAAACAATACTAGAAAGACGATGGCGGCAGCAGGATAGAGAAAGAAACGATAGTGGGTGCTTAATCCGAGGGCAACAAAAATGCCGGTCGCCATCCAGTAGCGATAACGATCTGTGCGCAAGGCTCGTTCGAAGAAACCGATTGACAGCAATCCGAAGAATATTAAAGGGACATCTGGCACGGCGAGCAAACCCAGAAAACCGCCCAATGGCAAACACAGGGACAGTGTGGCAGATTCCAACGCTTGCTGTTTGCCTGTAATCGGCCTGGCAATCCAGTACACGAGAAGAGGTAAACAAGTTCCGAGTAGGATAAATAATAACCGAGCTGCGAAAGCGCTGCCCGGATGCAAAGACGAACCGAGACCGATTAACAGCGCAGTCATAAAAGGTAGATCGCTGTAGGCGAGGGCAGGTTGTGTGGATGCCTGCCAATAGAAAACCTCGTCGCTGTACAGATCGAGTACAGAGGCCAGGAAAAGTTTTGTCACCAGCAGCAGACAGAAACCGATAATGAATAGTTTTAGAACAGGTAAGTGATCAACCTGTGACCTCGATTCCTGCAATACAGCACTCCCGCTAAATTTGAATGGCCGGTATTAAGTTCTTTGGTACCATCTTGCTGGATAGCCGCTTCAGGTTCAGGACAAAGACCAGCAATATGGAGATCATGGCGGTGATCCACAGGGAAGAGAATAAGGGGTTTGCCCAGAAAGTGCCAAGCTGGTAGATGACGGTCGAGGTGATGTAGGCGAGTCCGGTGCACCAACCAAAGACCAATAAAGTCCAGCGCCAGCCAGCTTCCTTGTTGATGGCGCCCAGCACAGCAACGCATGGCGCGTAGAGTAAGACGAAGACCAGATAACAGAACGCAGAGAAAGGTCCAACGAAGAGTGCTGCCATATTGGTCAAGGTACTGGTCTCAACGCCTTGATCATCGGCAACCGCCTCGACATCCGTGACATCGCCTATGGATATGCCCAGGGGGTCGGTGAGCGACTGACTGAGCGCCACCAATTCACTGCCAACTGACGCCAATGCTGCGCCAACGGCGGCGATGAGATCCGGTGGGCCACCATCACTTATTTTCGCGTCCGGTGCGCTGTATAAAGCATCCAGGGTGCCAACGATGGCTTCTTTGGCAAACATGCCGGTAAATAAGCCCACAGTTGCAGGCCAGTTATCCGCTTGCAAACCCATCGGTGCGAAGGCCGGCGTAATCGATTTGCCAATCACGCTCAGTATTGATTCCTCAGAGTCTTCGTTGCCAAAGGTGAAATCGGTGCTGATCGAATTCAGAAAACTCAGCACTATCACCACGGTGACAATGGTCTTGCCGGCGCGGAAGATGAAGCCTTTCAATCGAAACCAGGTCGTCAATAAAATATTGCGCACGATAGGTACGTGATATGCCGGCATTTCCTGAAATGAGGGGGTGAGTTCATCGGTAAAAAGTTGTTTCCTGAATATCAAGCGGGTGAAAATGGCTAGGGCAATACCCAATAAATACAGCACGAATACGATGTTCTGACCACTGGTTTGGAAAAATGTGGCGGCAAATAGGACATAGACGGTCAGACGGGCGCCGCAACTCATGAATGGAGCCATGGCAATCGTCATCAGACGGTCGCTATCGCGACCCAGGCTGCGGGCAGCCATCACCGATGGCACATTACAGCCGAAACCCACGATCAGGGGCACGAAGGCATTGCCTGGTAGACCGATTCCGCCCATCAACCGATCGATTACGAAGGCCGCGCGCGACATATAACCCGAATCTTCAAGCAGGGAGAGGCAGAGATAGAGAAAACCGATGACCGGTATGAAGCTGGCGACCAGCGTGATGCCACCGCCAAGCCCTTGCGCCAGCAGGGTGATTAGCAAGGTGATGATGAGTTCCGGTGACGGGATTTGCTGCAGTAGCCAGGTAGTGCCATCTACCAGCACAGTGGAAAACAAGATGTCGAAAAAATCGATGAATACCGCGCCGAGATTCACCGCCACAGTAAACATGAGATAGATCATCAGCAGAAAGAAGGGGATGCCGAGCCAGCGATGCAGCAGCACATCATCGATGCGTTCCGACAGACTATGCTGAATTGGGGAAACCTCGACCACGCCATTCAACAATTGCCGTGAGCGGTGATAGCGTTGCAGTATTTTGTCACCGCTAGTCTCTGGCAGTATAGCCTCCGGCAATGCAGCTGGCAGATCGGGATTTAATACAATCGCCTGCAGCTTAGTCAGTAATTCCTCGACACCTTGCTTTCTGGAGGCAACCATGGCCACTACGGGGACTTGCAATTGATCCGCCAGTGTCTGATGTGCAACCGAGAGTCCCTGCTGCTTCGCCACATCGAGCATGTTGAGCACCACCACCATCGGCACGTCTTTTTCCATCAACTGCTGAGTGAGTACCAGGCTGCGTTCGAGATTGGTCGCGTCGACAATATTAATGATGACATCAAGGTCGCTCTGTTGTAGATAATCTTGCGCAATCTTCTCATCGATACCTTGGAAGTCTTGTTCGAGAGAGTAGATGCCCGGCAGATCCACCAGTTCGATTGGCGCAGATTCCAAATCGAAGTAGCCGAATTTCTTTTCTACCGTCACACCTGGCCAGTTACCCACTTTTTGTCTGGCACCTGTTAACACATTGAACAGTGTCGTCTTGCCACAATTAGGATTGCCTATCAGTGCGATTTTTTGCATGATTTACTGTATGTCTACCGAGATGATGTCTGCTTCTGATTTGCGAATACTCACGAAACTGCCACCCACTTTTACCTGCATGGGATCGCCCAGGGGCGCGAAGCGCAGTATCTGCAGGGCCGATCCCGGAATAATGCCCAAGGCGTAAAGCCGACTCTTCAGCTCTGCCGGTTCGGATGCAATTTCTACGACTATACAGTGATCGCCACTGGCAGCGTCGGATAGGGCGGTTCTGGACATAAGTATCTGTTTTAGCTATTAAAAATTAATAATTTGTGGATTTACTGCGGATCTCAGCTAGCCTTAATAAAGTATCAGATCTAAATCTAGTTGACAATCATTCTCATTATCATTTAAATTACGTTCTGTGCCAGTGCATTCTCTCAGCCGCGGAATGCTGCAACCAGTGGGCAAAGCCGGTCAATTACACCGTAACCAGCAATCATGTACGTATGCATCTGTAGACAAGTTACCGATAACCAGATTCGCGATCTTTGTCGCGGTGGTGCCAGCAATATGACGGATTTACGTTCCCAGCTAGGCGTCGCGAGCGAGTGCGGTAAATGCGGTAAACTTGCCCAGACAATCGTCAATGAGTACAACAAAACCGCCACCTTTATTAACGCCGGCTAAGCACTTTTTCCCTCTTTAATTCTCGTACTGTGCGGCGACCACAACCGCATTGTGGTGCAACAGCGCGGCGTTCATGCAAATAGAAATGGGATTGCTTATCATTTAGTTTTCCTATTTATATCAATCACTTACGCTAGTTTTGCTTGACAATCAGCGCCTAAAAAGGGATGCTTCCAGCATTCAGATTTAGAGGTAATGGCAATGCAGGCAGACGCTACCGTAATCAAGCACTTGAATAAGGCCTTGGCCAACGAACTTATTGCCATCAACCAGTATTTTCTCCATTCCCGCATGTATCAGGATTGGGGACTGAAGCAACTGGCAGAAAAGGAATATGCAGAATCTATCGACGAAATGAAGCACGCCGATCAGTTGATTCAACGCGTACTGTTTTTGGAAGGACTACCCAATCTGCAAAAGCTTGGTAGCCTGATAATTGGGGAAAACACCCGGGAAATGCTGGAATGTGATCTAAAGCTTGAGATGTTGGCCTGTCCGGACTTGAGAGACGGCATCGCCTATGCTGAATCTGTGAACGATTTTGTGAGTCGTGATTTACTCAGCGAAATCCTCGACAGTGAGGAAGAACATATCGACTGGCTGGAGACGCAGCTTTCCCTGATTGATAAGGTGGGTCTGGAAAATTACCAGCAATCCATGATCTAGTCACATTCAACCTCAGCTATTGCGGTGTTAGATCTCTCGGATTATAGTGAGAGTCCTGACTCCTTGTTCACTCCGCTAAATTTTCATAATCGTTTCCCCCGCTGTTGACAAGCATAAAGGACTTCCATTATTAGTTTGGGTCATGTTCCAATTTCAGTGCCAATTATAGGGTAGTACTCTATGTATGCATGTATCGATTTGGGATCGAATAGTTTTCATTTGCTGATCGGTAAATGGGAAGCTGGGCGCATCCAGATAATCGAGCGCTGTAGTGAGAAAGTACAACTCGGTGAAGATGTTCGCTCTACACATAACATTTCTCCACACGCCTTTCAGCGCGGCCTGGCGTGCCTGCAGCGTTTTAGATCTCGCCTGGCCCAATACCCAGTCAAGCAATATTGGGCCCTGGGAACCAATGCCTTTCGAGTGACTGACAATGCTGAAGAATTTGTCGAAGCTGCGAGTACACTGGGTATCGATATATCGATCATTAGCGGCGTACAGGAAGCTGTGTTGATCTATGCTGGTGTTATCACCGCCTTGCCAACAGCAAATTTCAAACGACTTATCATCGACATCGGTGGCGGCAGTACAGAAATCATTATCGGCGCAGGAAACGACCGGTTATTAACTGAGAGTCTGGCGATTGGCAGCGTGGCCTGGCGTGATCGATTTTTTGCAGACGATAAGGCCAGTATTGCAGTTTTCGAACAACAGATGGATAGCGCAGTCAGCGCGGCCAAAAAAGTCTTCGCATGCATGGCACCAGGGGTGAGGAAATCTGGCTGGTCTGAAGCTTATGCTTCATCGGGTACCGTAAAAATGTTAGCAGCAATTTGCGAAGCACATGGTTATGGCCAAGTAATCATCAGTTTAGCGGCTCTGTATGAATTGAAACCAGCTTTTATCTCCAGTATTGCTACGGGTGCTGAATTACCCGGAGTGAAAGAAAATAGAAGAGATTTGTTGCTAGCGGGCTGGTGTGGGATGGTCGGCCTGATGGAGAGCTATGAGATTGAAACTATCAACTTTAGTGCGACTGCCCTACGCGAGGGCATGCTGGATTTTATGGTGAAAAACAAGAAAACGCTGCGGGCGATGGAACAGAGTGACCTGCCTGCAGTGAGAGGTACCCGCTTAGACTTGGGCTAACTGTTTCAGTAGTCGCACCTGTACGTCTTCATGAACGTCCAGTTCCGACCGTTGCTCGATATATTCACCATCTGCTTGCAACTCCCAACTCTGACCCTGATCATTCAGGTATACCTCGATCTCGTTCATGATGCGGTTTGCGAGCTTTTTCTTAAGAATTGGAAAACAGACTTCGATGCGGTTCGACAAATTGCGCTCCATCCAATCGGCGCTGGAACAATAGACTTGATAGACATTGTTGAGGAAGAAGAAAACCCTGGAATGCTCTAGAAAGCGGCCCACTATCGAGATAACACGAATATTGTCACTCACTCCCGCGATGCCGGGTTTCAGGCAACAGGTACCGCGCACGATCAAATCGATTCGAACACCCGCGCGGGAAGCAACATAGAGCTTTTTGATAATGGTGGGATCTGTCAGGGCGTTTATCTTGGCGACTATTCGAGCCGGTTTACCCTTCTGCGCCATCTCTGTTTCTGCCTCAATCATTTTTACCAGGGACTTCCGCAGGTTAAACGGTGAATGGATCAGTAGTTTCGGATGAATCTTCTTGCCCATGCCGGTAATTTGCTGAAAGACCTTGTGCACGTCGGCGCAGAGTATCTTGTCAGCGGTTAACAGGCTGTAGTCGGTATACTGCAGTGAGTTCTTGCGATGATAGTTGCCGGTGCCTAAATGGGCGTAGAGTTTCAGTTGGTTTGCCACTCGACGCACGAACAGCAGCATCTTGGCATGGGTCTTATAACCCATTACTCCATAAACCACGACTGCGCCGGCTTCCTGCAGGATGCTGGCAAAAGTAATATTCTCTTTCTCATCGAAGCGCGCTCGCAGTTCGATCACCACAGTCACTTCTTTACCGTTCCTGGCGGCTTCTACCAATGCTTCAACCAATTCGGACGATTCATTAGTTCGGTACAGTGTCTGCTTGATCGAAAGTACCGTTGGATCTTTGGCGGCCTGTCGAACCCAGTCAATAATCGGAATAAATGATTGGAAAGGGTGCAGTAGCAGTTGATCTTCTTTATCCACGGCCGAGAAGATGCAATTGCCTTCTTGCAGAGACTTCGGAGCACCAGGTGAAAACTTGGGGAAGCGAAGGTCCGGCCGGTCCACCATGTCCAATAAAGCGGTTAAGCGTTGAAGATTAACGGGTCCATCCAACGGAAATAGCTCGGTGCTGGTAAGGTTGAATCGCTCCAGTAAGAATTTGCTCAACGCCGCCGGGCAATCTTTGCCCACCTCCAGTTTAGTGGCTGCTCCGAAACGGCGAGTATGCAGTTCTCCTTGCAAGGCACTGGCCACGTCTTCGACTTCCACGTTGGACATTTCCAGGTCGGAATTTCGAGTCACGCGGAACTGATGACACTCTTTAACCGTCATGCCCGGGAAAAACTCGCCAACATAGGCATGGATAATGGAAGAAAGAAAAATGAAATTATCGCCGTCAGCTATGATGTCCTTGGGAACTTTAATTAATCGGGGCAGGGAACGCGGAGCGGGTACAATCGCCAGACCGCTATCCCGGCCGAAGGCATCTTTGCCTTCCAGTGACAGGATGAAATTAAGACTCTTATTGACCAGCCGTGGAAAAGGGTGGGCCGGGTCAAGGCCGAGAGGGCTAACCACCGGAAGTATTTCATCGTAAAAGTGACTCTTGGTCCATGCAAGCAATTCACCACTCCACTCATGTCGATGCAGGAAGCGAATATTCTCATGCGCCAGTGACGGCAACAGATCCTCGTTCAAGATGCGATATTGCTCCTGCAGGGCTTCACGTACTTGTTCATGGATGACCTGCAGTACTTGCTCAGGATATTTACTATCAGGACCCGGCCGCTGCCGGCCGAAATCCAATTGTTTTTTGAGACCAGAGACGCGTATCTCATAGAATTCGTCCAGGTTGGAACTAAAAATAAGAAGAAATATCAGGCGTTCAAGCAAGGGATGGTTTTTGTTTCTGGCCTGGCTCAGGACCCGCAGATTAAATTTTAAATAACTGAGTTCGCGATTTTCAAAGTAATCGCTATCGGATAGATTGATTGCTTCGATGCGGTGGTCGTCAATGACATTGCTATCGGCATTATCGACATTGGATTTTCCAAGAGCGGAATTATCCACTACAATCTCCAACGAATTCTTGTGCGGTTGCTTTGACATTGGGCTCTGTAATCGTTTTTTTGGATTGTGGACATGGCTGCAAAGCAAAATCAACCATATTTCCAGGTTTTAAACCGTGCCGACAAGCATACCATAGAATGATTATCCTACCCTTGCTGACGAGTTCTGCATTGGGTTGAATAAGCCGCTGTCTTCGCAATGAAATAATTCCGTAAAATTTGGGAATTACTGAACCAGCTTATATTGACTGTGCGTTTATAGACTTATCTTGGAGAGTGTGGTTTGCATATTACACAAAGGCTGTTGATCGCCAGTACTCAATTATTATTTATCGGGCAAGCCACACTGGCTGCCGAAGATACCTTGAGCATCGAAATAGGTGGTCGATTACAAGTGGATGCCACTTCCTTTGATAACGACAAGTTTGATTATGCGGGCGGAGGTGAATTACGGCGCGGGCGACTTTTTGTCAGTGGTGGTCTCAGTGAAAATTGGGACTACAAGCTACAGGTTGATTTTGCCCCAGAGGAGCCGGAACTCAAAGATGGCTACATCCGCTATCACGGATTTGCTAATGCGCGCATCACCATGGGTAATTTCAAGCAATTCTCCAGCCTGGAGGAGTTAACCAGTTCCAACAACATAAGCTTCTCCGAACGGTCTTTAGCCAATGCATTGGTCACGGGAAGACGGCTGGGTATTGGGTATCAAACATGGAGTGACAGATTCAGCCTGGCGGCATCGGCGTATGCGCACGAGGCTAACAATCTGGTGAGAGGAAAGGGCGTCTCCAGTCGCTTCGTCTATCGGCCCCCACTGGGGGATGGCGAATTAGTTCACCTGGGAATCAACCTCTCCAGGGAAGAAGATGACGATGCTAGGTTGCGCCTGCGGGCGAGGCCTGAATCCCATGTGGACGAGCATCGGATTATCGATACTGGCATGATTCCCGGTATCGAAAGTTTCAACAAGATCGGTTTCGAAGCCGCGTATGTTAACGGCCGATTTTCAGCTCAAGCTGAATTCGTAAGACAGAACTTGCAACGTAAGCTCGGATAAGACCTGGCATTCGACGG
>JADFOC010000371.1:2813-3341 GCA_022563075.1 Pseudomonadota bacterium | reverse complement strand
ATTCTCGGTACCCAGCGCATTACTATCAACAAGTCATTGTCCTGATCTACCCATATGTAGTTACCGCCGGCACCGCTGGCATAAAAAGCGTTGTTTGGCGCATTGCCCACTACCGCGTTGCCGGTGTTAAGCCACCACATAAAACCGTAACGATTAAAGGCCGGTGACGGCTCTCGTAACAGGTTGATCCATTGTTCTGAAATGAGTTGTTCTCCATCCCAGTTTCCATTGCGGAGAAACAGGTAGCCAAAGCGCGCATGGTCCAAGGTGCTGATGAAGAAGCCTCCACCCCAATGGGCGCCGCCAGATGGAGATTGCATGCGCTGACCATCGATCACAACCCAGGAATTTTCATAACCATGCCATTGCCACTCATCACTGGCACCGATGGGATCCATGATGCGCTCTCTCAGGACATCTGGGAGCGGACGCTTGAAGACGTGCAGCAATGAATACGCCATCAAGTTGACTCGGACGTCGTTGTATTCCCAGAAGGTCCCTGGCGTCTGAAGCTGGCGGTCGGTGCCG
>JADFOC010000371.1:0-2803 GCA_022563075.1 Pseudomonadota bacterium | reverse complement strand
CCATGATGCGCTCCTTCAGAATACCGTCCAAGGGTTGCCGCCACAGATTAAGCAATGAGTAGGCTAACATATTGACGCGAGTATCATTGTACTTGTAGAAGGTACCAGGCACATGCATCTCACGGTTAATTGCAATCGCTGGATCGAAGTCAAAGGGTCGGTCTGCCCAATCCGGCTTGCCCCATAGCGTGCCACTCCAATCCGACGATTGGGTCAGGAAATGGGCCCAGGTAATGCTTTCATTATGAGGCTCATTAAAACTCTGGTGTGAGAAATAGTCCTTTACCCGATCGTCTACGTCTTTGATCAAACCATCATCCAGCGCCAGACCAGCCATGGTGGATAGATAACTCTTGGAAACGCTGAAGGTCATGTCTTCGCGGTTAATGTCGCCCCACTCGGCGACGATGTAACCATTCTTAACAATGAGACCCGACCCCTGTTCCCGGCGTTTTACTGGACCTAAGATACTGAAGTGAGGCTCGCGACCAAAGCTTCTCTCGATAAACTGAGACATATCATGTGGCTCTACTACGGTATTCTCGATTGCCAGTTCTACGGCTGCTGCTAATCTTACTGAGTCCATCCCTACCGATTCGGCAGTACGTCGCTCCCAATTATCAGCTGCCGGGTAATAATTACTCTGTGCAATCGAAGCCTGGCTGGCCAACAATGTTGCAACGGAGATGAGTCGCAGTAGCGCCAACCTGGCAAGCAAACTTGTTATTTTCATTTGTTGATCTTCAGTGAGAAATAACTTTTCTGGCTGGTTAATTCGATCTTTAGATTACCTGTAACCCGATGGCGTGTACTCTACCGACCCGGGAAACACCACTTCACGAATATCGGAATGACCCACAAAAATTGCATCGTCAGCACTGCGACCTCTATTGTAGGACCACATAAAGGCATCTTCGGTTTCGCGATCGGGAACTTGCCCGGTAAGAGCGAGTCGTACCACCTTAGCCACCTCTTCCGGTCTATCCCGCTGTGGATAGTGACTTGCCGTTGGCATGATCCAGTAAGAACTTTCCACCTCACGCTCGTTTAGATAAGCGTCCCACACATAGTTGGAAATGCGAATCGGATTGACTGGATCCAGTATCCCCCAAATATAGGCCACGGGTATGGGGCTGCGTGGCAAGTTATCCAGCCAGCGATATTCGTTGGCAACCCGTTCTAGCAAATACTTACCGACATGAAGCCGTGCACCGATGCCGTCATTGAAGGCCTGGATATCGGCGTAGGCCAACATCAATGGATTCCCCTGCGTCGGTCTTGGCCGCGCTTTCTGTTCCGCAATCGCTGCTGGCCCTTTCACCGCATCCAGTAACACGGTCTGACCCTCGGTTAGGTTGGCAAGTGGCAGAAACATGCCGCTATTGGACAGAAAGTGATAATTGATTGTGTACCCAGGATTCGGGTTATCCAGATAGTTGCCCAGGAACGCCAGTCCAACACTCACTCCTCGATCATGAGTAAACAGTGCAAAGTCTTCGAATTTCACTATTTCGCGCAAGAAAAAATCAACCAGTCTGGCATCATCTGCTAATAAGTAGGAGTAGTCATTCTGCGGTTTATCAGAAAAACCGAAACCGGGAAAATCGAGCGTCGCCATAAAATATTCGTCTTCGAGGAAACCAATCATTTCCCGAAAATCGAAACTGGATGTGGGGTAGCCATGCAGCAATAAAAGCTTCGGATTATCACGATTACCGAAGGTTCTATAATGGACGTTTACTGCGGCATTATTGTTATCGGCGGTGGTCGAAGTCCATTCGAAGTATTCCCCTGCTTGATACCACTGCTGGGCCAACTCGGAATAGAAGGTAAAATCATCAGCCTGCGAGAACAACAACGGGCTCTTGAGTACCAGTAAAACTAGCAGCAATTTGACCGTCCTGTACTGTTTCATGACCAGATATTCCGCCATATTCAGAGAAAGGGAATTAATACTACCACAGTCGTAATGTCATCCAGCAAGGGCCAATACCCATTGCAGCGCTTGACTTCCCGAGAACTTCCGCCTTTACCCAGGGGTTGGCGCAGGGCAACTTCCTGGATGGATCAACGCTGGACTGTGGTGGTAATTGCCACGCTAAGCCGGCACGAGTGAGTTGCCAGGATAAGCTGAATGCGAGTGATATTGGACGGGAGGTGATGACGAAAAACAGGGCAGATGGCCTAAGCTAAAGCATTGTACCGGTTAGCAAGACCCCTGCAAAAAATACCCGTAATTCCATAACGCGAATAGACATTAGCTTGAGATCACAAAAAAGGGCGAATGCTCCGCCCTTTTGTGTCTTTCCAGTATTTCGCTATCACTACTGAGTGACATTTACCGTGATATAGCCATCGTGATAGAGACCACCATCATCGGCCCTGGCCCACAGCACATAGGTGCCCGGTGTGTCGAAGACCAGAGAAAATGCATTGTTGGCCGGTGCATCCGGCGCCGGTGGCTCGTCCGACATTACACCTGAGTTGACCACCCCGGTGCCGCTATATACCTCTACCGCGGCGCCGGGCGCTCGCGTAGGGAAAGCCACGTCGGGATTCAGCATCAAGTCTGTGGGCCCGCCACCGGGTATGGGGACGGCAAAACCCGGCACCGGCAAACCGCTGAGGAAGCTCACCGTGTGTATCTCGTCGCTGTCGAGCCTCCAGGTTATGGTGTCGCCAGCGCGCACCGTCAACATAGACGGAAGGAAGGCGATGATCGCCTCGGTGTCGCGTCCCGAGCCCACCAGGGCCGTCAATTCCCGCGGTGCGGCGGTTTGCGGGGTCTCCGGGGTGGCCGTCA
>JADFOC010000024.1 GCA_022563075.1 Pseudomonadota bacterium | reverse complement strand
TCCCTGAGATTTTTTTCATAAGGTTTGTAAGCATCGCCGGTAAATAGAATGCGGGCCCCGTGGAATCCGAGCTGCAGGAACATGCTGATGTAAAATCGTTTACCTGTGCTGCCAGCAAATAACTGGGCGGTAATGTGAGGCGCAATAGATACTTCAAATCTCTCGTCCTGCAATACATTATCGTCGCCCCAGGATGCCACAGCGGCTCGATATGGGACCAACCATTTTCTATCAGGATCAGCCCAGCCGGGATCGTTGCTTCGATAGATCGTTAGCGGGTTTGTTATATTAGGTGAGGGGTCTGCCAGAATTGTAGTGAAGGCTTTGGCATGGTCTGAGTGCGGATGAGTAGGGATGATGGCATCGAGATGCAGGTCGTGTTTTTCAAGATAGGTGGTGACGTTTGCCGCCAGGGTTTGGTTAGATGTGTCGCCAACACCCTGACCGCAATCTACTAACCAGCAAGTGTTGTCCGGGAAGACGATGAGGATACACTCGCCATGACCGCCGTGAAACATCCGTATTTCAAGATGATGGTCGGCAAAGGCGTCTTTCCGCACCTGGCTTGGGTGCACTACCCGTGCTTCATCTGACAAGACTTGGTAATACATTTGCCCTCCACATGCTGTGCAATTGGAAACCAAGTTGGATCGTTAAAAGGGGAGAACAGAATTATTGAGTGCCTTCGGGAGAAAAATCTGCGTTTCAACTTCTGCATCAATTTTACTTAGGGGCTCTACGCACCTTCTTCTTATTTTTTGGATCAGTAGCAGGTTTGCCGCCCAATTTTAAGCCCAAATAGTAGATTTGGGCAGTTACCTTTGGAACACCATCTTGAATGCATATCTTCTTGAATAACCTATCAGCTTTGTCTTTATGCTGTTTCGCCGTAAGGTGCCTGTTGCGCATTAATTGATACAGGGCATCATGCACCAAGGAAGCTCTCAAATTTTCTTTCGTATCGACAACGGGTCCCGATGGGCCATCCCATGCATACCCTGCCATCACGGTAAGCTTCCCTGCTTTATCGAGTTTAATGAAATTTCCCGGGACATTCTTTTTCGGCTTAATATTGGTTTTGATTGAGTAGTTCGAAGCTAATTGGTATTTGTAGCCGCTTCGATATTTGATGAATGGCTTCGCCATATTTATCTCCTGGGTTTAACCATGATTAATGCCTCGGCTGCGTGAGTGTATTGCAAATTGACGATGGATACGCGGCCCGGCAATTATGCTCACGACCAAACTAAGTTATTTTGAAGGATCCTTCCATAAATTAGGCAAAGGCATTCATTGGCCCTTATTCTCGCTAGATGAATGGGTCTATTTTGCTGAAATATTATTCACATTACAATGAAATTCATGGGTATTATTTTCCTTCCCTGCAAAATTTGGTACCAGGTCAACACGAATAAGCGCTGGCTGCACAGTGTCGATGACAGCTGGCAGCCCAGGCGATCCAATCTTTCAGCCGGTGGTGAGCAGAGTGTAGCGAGGGGACATTTTAAATTGATGTGCAATAAGTCGTAACTAAATACACCAATTATTAGTCAATTATATTGTTTGTTTAGGAATAAGATGCGCTATCCAGCCCTATTGCGTGGGTTTTCAACCTGGCCTGTTGCTTGCACTACAATAGGAACCAGGCGCTAAAAGATAAGAACGCATGGCTGTTGTTGAACAATTGTTTAATAGTGAATAGCTACCCGAAACTCGATTGCTAAACTTCCAGTTACGGACCTAAAGATGCTAGAAAGGGTTGATCCTATCGAAACTCCACAAGTAGAAACCAGGGATGTTCGCCTGGACTATGGCGAGCTAACGGCGGTAAACAATCTCAGTTTGCAGATACCCCGTGGCGAGATCTATGGTCTGGTGGGTCCCAATGGGGCGGGTAAAACAAGTCTGTTGAAGATGCTGGCCAATTTGATAAGGCCTACTTACGGGGAGTTATTCATCTGCGGGATTGACCTGGCTGAAAATCCAAGAGCAGCCTATCAGCATATCGGCTATATGCCTGACCTCTCGCCAGTGGCGCCGGAGTTAAAGGTGTGGGAATTCCTGGAATTTTTTGCGGCCAGTTACGGTGTGCCAGCTGCGAAGCGCAAGCAAAGGGTAAACCAGTGCCTGGAACAGGTAAAAATGACCGAACACAGAAACGCCTATGGCAAGAATCTTTCCCGTGGCATGACGCAGCGGGTGGTGTTGGCAAAGACGCTGATACCCAAGCCTAAGGTATTGCTTCTCGATGAACCTGCCAGCGGCTTGGATCCTATTGCTCGCATTAATCTTAAGAAAATTCTGGTGGCACTGAGTAAGCAGGGCGTTACTACTGTTATCTCTTCCCACATACTGACTGAGCTTGCCGATATGTGCACTTCCATCGGCATCATGGACAAAGGCAGGCTGCTGAAATCAGGCACCATCGAAAGCATTCTAAATTCGCGACCGCATAGTACACTTTCTCTCAACGTCATTGCTGGCGAAGAAAACCTCACCGCTGTGCTGGAAGAGAATCCGCTGGTTTCTCAGGTGGTGAAAAAGGACGGTGCATTTGTTGTCGACTTTACTGGTGATGTTGAAGATGAAGCCGAGCTGTTAAAAGCCCTGATCCTGGCAGATATTTCGGTCACGTCATTTAGAAAAGTAGCGGCGAGTATGGAAGACACACTCATCGAACTGGTTTCCCCCGATGGGCACGTTGAACGAGATAAGGTCATTGTCAGTGATGAAAATATTGAGAGTGATCCGAGCACGGAGGCTACGAATAATGACTGAGCTTTCAATTAAAAACCTATCCATACAAAATATGTTAGGCTATTTTCAACTGCTGGCGGTTTGGAATAACCCCATCATCTGGAAGAATTTCAAGAGCCGACTGCGCGTGCAGGCCTTGTTTCATCTCATGCTGGTATTGATTGTCTCGGCTTTCATGACCTTGACGATTTTTAGCGGCGTCGATCGAATAGAAGCAGACCCGGTGCAGGCAGCCAGAGCAGGTATCCTGCCGCTTGGCATCTTTCAATGGCTGATACTGACGTTATCCGGCACCGGGCGCATAAGTTCCGGAATTATTCATGAACGCGTCACGGGTACCATCGACTACACTCGCCTCACGCCCATGAGTCGTATGGCAAAGCTGCTCGGCTATCTTTTTGGGCTACCGGTTCGGGAATACATCGCCTTTGCGATAACCATGCCCTTCATGGTGTTCTTGCTAATCAGGGGACAAATACCCTTGTCGGTAATAGTCCCAGTCTACCTGGTATTTTTCTCTTCGACTCTACTGTATCACCTGATCGGCACCGTGTTCGGGCTGGTGTTGAAAGAATGGCGAATGTCGGTGTTGTTGACCATAGGTATAGTTATCCTGATCAACCTGGTGCTGCCCTTCTTCTCCTATTTAGGATTTCCGTTCTTACAATATCTCACCATACGGCCAGTAGTTGTCGAAAAGGTATTCCCTTATCTGGCGGAAGGCTCCGCCTGGCTGGGAAACATTCCGGACGGGATAGTAAACACACGGGTGGACTTTTTTAACTGGAAGATTTCCACTACCTTCTTTTCGTTGCTGCTACAGGGATCACTGATATTCACCCTCGGCCTCATGGTGTATCGCAAGTGGGAAAATTCTTTTAATCATGCGTTGAGTAAAATCTACGCTGTCTTTTTCTTCATAGGATTGCAGATATTCTGCATCGGCACCCTCTGGCCAAACCTCACCTTCAACCCGGATTCCACCCTGGGACAGTTAAGAGTGCCGCAGGGAGCACCGGTAGAGGAATTCGCGGTCTTGATTCCGATGATTTACAGTTTTTTTAGCTTGTGCTGTGTTTTCTGGTTACTGTACGTGATCACGCCGACGCGAGATGAATACCGAAGTGGTTTGTTACGAGCAAAAAAAAATGGTCTGCTGCACATCGGCAAACTAACGCGTTTCGATGATCAAGCTGGCAGTTTGATTCCTGCCATCGCACTTGCCGTCTGCACCGCCGGATTTCTCTTGGTCGTACAGACGACCATGATGAACCTTGGACCGCTGTCAGATATTCCCCTCACCAGCATCGATTACTTCAAGCTGCCCCTGGCCGCGGTAGTGATAATTCTTTACTACTACGTGTCTTTGGAATACCTGGAGTTTAATAAATTTGCGGTGCTCTTCCTGTGCCTATGGATCGTCCCACTGCTGGTGTCGATCTTCCTCGCGGTGGCATTCGAGTTCGAAGAGAGTGTGGTTTATATCGCCAGTATCTCTCCCATTGCTCTCACCTTTATCTCGGTGCAGGGCTTGACCACTGAGATCTTGAGGGCAGAAGAATTCGAATTCCTCAGTAATGCCTATTGGATGGGCACCGGCTCGATATCCGCCTTTACCGCCTTTCTCGGTTGGCGACTGAAAGCGCTAAAAGACCGCACCATAGAAAAAATCAAGCAGTGACAGAAATAAGGACAGACCACGTCTTGACGATTAGATTCGACTAATTCCCAGGCACGGCCGGCAAGCGATAATCCAACGGCGGATCGCGATCACCCAACAGTGGTTGATACTCCCATCCTTCCGGGATGCGCTGTGTATGCTCGGCCTTCGCACTCTCTATCAGTTCCGGCTTAGTGAACAGGTCGACGGCGGTCATGGCCAGAGTCTTGGCGGCCACAATCATTCCCTTGTTACCGATGGAGGTTCCACCAGCCGCAACCGCTTGCCAGGAGTGGGATGAAGTGCCCGGAACCCAGGTCGCGGCGCGCATGCCGCCAGTGGGGACGGCCCAGCTTACATCCGCCACATCGGTGGATCCGCCGCTGCCGCGTTCACTTATAATCATTGGCTGCACCCGGGCAGCTTCCTCGATTGGCGGCGAATTGGTCGGTAACGCGTCGCGCAGTACTTCGGCGAAGCGTCGTTCTTCCGCATCGTATTCGACACCGCCGACCCGCTGCAGATTGGCGTGAATGGCCTCCTGCAAGGAGACATTGGGCAGCACATTGTAAAGACCGTGGATTACCTCGTATTCCACGGTGGTGCCGGTGCCCAGGGCCGCGCCTTCGGCAGTCCTGACGACGCGATCGAAGATTGCAGTGACTTGCTCAGGATCTGGATGACGGACGTAGTAATACACCTCGGCAAAATCAGGCACCACGTTCGGCGCGGCGCCGCCGCTGGTGATGACATAATGAATCCGGGTCTCCATCGGCACATGTTCGCGCATCAGGTTAACCATGTGGTTCATCGCTTCCACGCCATCGAGGGCCGACCGACCTCGACTCGGGGCAGCGGCCGCGTGCGCCGAGAGACCATAGAAACGAAATTTTGCCGACTTGTTCGCCAGCGAACTGACTGCGTTGGCCGAATTAGCGGCGCTGGGATGCCAGTGCAGGACCACATCCACGTCGTCAAAGAGCCCCGCGCGCACCATGTAGACCTTAGCCGCTCCGCCTTCCTCTGCGGGGGTTCCGTAGAGACGAATCTCGCCAGGCTGAGCGGTAGCGAGCATCCACTGCTTGGTGGCGATTGCCGCTGCCACCGAACCGGTGCCGAACAGATGATGACCACAGGCATGTCCAGCGGCCTTATGGTCGATCGCCAGGCGCAGCGGGTTGCGGTCCTGGGTGATGCCAGGCAGGGCATCGAACTCGGCCAAAATACCCACAACCGGACCCGGTGCGGCGCTCCAGCTGGCGACGAATGCGGTAGGAATGCCGGCGACGCCAGTGGTGATTTCGAAGCCGGCCGCGGCGAGTGTCTGGCTAAGCAGGGCGGAACTTTGAATTTCCAGATAACCAACCTCGGCAAAATCCCAGATTTGCTGTGCAATCTCACCGTAGCGACTGGCGCGGTCATCGATAAATTCAGCCACCGTCGCCTTGTGATCCTGGGCTGTTACGGTGGTGGTAAACAGCATCCAAGTTAAACCAGCAAACAAAGTTAGGAAGTATTTTTCTTTGATCATCTATTCAGGCTCCAAGTTTGATATGACACCGACCGTTATTGATCAATTCGTGCATAAGCCGATTTACAACTTGACTTCACTTATCTGTATCTCGGGTTGGACATTCGTGTAGTTCGGGATATCGGCCATGATCTCTTCGGAGTGCGGTCCGAAGACTTCTTGAAAGTCATCGACTGAATCGAAATACAAATGCCCCATCGCGATAAACGCCGCGCTTGAATCGGGAGCGGCACCAGAAATTCCTGCTTCCACTGCCATACGCTTGCAGGCTTCGCCCAACTTCTCCTGCACCATCGGCATGTGACTGTTACAGTAATAGTCCATATCAAATGTAGCATCGGCGCTATTTGGGTAGAGAATACTTACCTTGATCATGTTGTTGTCCTTTGCAGTGAATTGATGGTAATGGGGACGGATTTATTTAAGCAGAAGAAAACGGATCTGTCTTTCTTCTTTTTGCCAGACAAAGAATGCTCGAATTATTTCCCCACAAAATTGCCAACCCTTCGTGCTGCGACAGCCTTAACTCCTTCCTTGTGATCCTCGGTGCGCGTCAGATAATATTGTTCACGACCTTCCCTGTCGGTGGCGGCTTGTACTGCTTCCCTCAGACCTGGACGCAATTGTTGACGCAAAGAAATAAGTGCCAGGGGGGCATTTTCCGCAATTTCCTGCGCCAACGCGATGGCACTCTCACGCACTTCACTCACTTGTGCAAAGACATCGGCGACTCCCCATTCCAGAGCGGTCTCGCCGTTGATTCTTCGTCCGGTGAAGAACAGTAAATTCGCTTTTTGAATGCCGATCACCCGCGCCAGGGTATGGGTTAAACCAAACCCGGGGGTAAAACCCAGCTTGACGAAGTTTGCGGTCATGCGGGTGTTCTCACACACGACGCGAAAGTCTGCCATCATCGCCAGCCCAAAACCGCCGCCGACGGCAGCACCCTGCACCGCCGCAATGACCGGTTTCTTATTGCCAAACAGACGCACCGCCTCCGTGTAAATCGGGTTTCTCTGATCGGCGGATTCCGCAGCGAGGACATCACCCTCTGGTTTCTGACCCGGTGTCTCGAAATTAGCCCCGGCGCAAAAATGTTTGCCCTTGGCACAGAGCACGATGGCCCGGCAATCATTATTTTCGTCCAGGTCATCAAAACAATCAGCCAGATCTTTGATCAGCGCCAGGTCAAAGAAGTTATTCGGCGGGCGATTGATTTCACACTGAACCACATGGTTGGGTAACTGGTTAACCAGTATGTCTCCATACTTTTCTTTCAAGTGAATCTCCTGCCCTCTAATAGTCAGGCATAGACTATAACAAATGAATTGGAAAATGCGGGGATACTAGTTTGCAGAGTTGGCACTGACTCTGCAATCGAGCAAGCTTTGGCGATTTCTGGCAAAGCAAGTATTAGTGGTCGTAACCACGGCGCAAGACTTGTTAGAATCCCGCTTGATAAAAACAAGCTACACCAGGAGGGGAGCGGCCGCAGAACAGCGCGAGCTAGCCAGCACTATGTTTAGACGTCTCAAGAATTGCCACAATGTCGCCGATTTTCGCCTGCTGGCAAAACAGCGCCTGCCCGGGCCGATTTTCGATTATATCGATGGCGCGGCCGATGATGAAGTGAGTTATCGCCGCAACACCGCGGCGTTTGAAGACTGCGATCTGGTGCCAAATGTTCTGGCCGGGGTCGCAGAGATTGATATGTCCGTGACCGTGATGGGTCAGAAACTCGACATGCCAATTTTCTGCTCTCCCACGGCCTTGCAGCGACTATTTCATCATGATGGCGAGCGCGCCGTCGCCCGCGCCGCCGAGAAGTTCGGCACCATGTTCGGTGTGTCAGCGCTGGGTACCGTGACCCTGGCTGAAATTGGCGAGATGATCTCCACCCCTAAAATGTTTCAATTCTACTTTCACAAGGATCGGGGTCTCAACGATACCATGGTGGAACGGGCCAGGGCAGCCGGCTTCGAAACCCTGGCACTGACGGTGGACACCATCACCGGCGGCAATCGAGAACGCGATCTGTATAGCGGCTTTACCTCGCCACCGCGCCTGACCCTGAAAAGCCTGTTCAGCTTCGCCACCCATCCCGGCTGGGCGCTCAACTACTTCCTGCGTGCAAGCTTCGAACTTTCCGAGCTCAAGGACCATGTCCAAAAAGGATCCAATGTCGCCGTCACCATTGGCGACTATTTTTCATCCATGCTGGATCAATCGATGAACTGGTCAGATGCCGAAGCGCTGCGGGTAAAATGGGGCGGGCCGTTTTGCCTGAAAGGCATCATGAGTGTCACCGATGCGCACAAGGCGGTGGACATCGGCGCCGATGCAATCATGGTGTCGAACCATGGCGGTCGTCAGCTCGATGGGGGACGCTCACCCTTCGACCAGATCGCTGAAATCTGCGATGCCGTCGGTGATAAGATCGATGTCATTCTGGACGGCGGTATTCGACGCGGCACCCATGTGCTGAAGGCACTCGCCGCCGGGGCGAAAGCTTGCTCCGGTGGGCGCATGTATCTCTACGCGCTGGCGGCCGCTGGTCAGCCCGGTGTCGAACGGGCCTTAGGGAATCTCAAAATCGAAATAGAACGCGACATGAAGTTACTCGGTGTCACCAAGATCTCACAGCTGAATCGCGAGATGCTGCGCTTTCGATGAATCAGGCGAGAAAAGAACCTCTCGTTTTTAAGAAACGGGCGCCTGGATCCTAATGCTTCCTGCGCCGTAGCTAGCGAGATTCCGTTATTTAGCCAGAGGGAGTACGCTGCTGCTATTACCGCCACGGAGCGCGTATGGCAAATTCAGGCGATAAAGAACTGGGCATGCATCGGCACATTAGCCGACGCGACTTTATCAATGGAGTAGCGCTACCCCTTGGTGGCGCAATGTTACTGCCTACGTGGACGGGCGTACTCGCGCAACCATCCCCTCCGGCAAATAGCTATTATCCGCCCACCGAACTCGGTTTGCGCGGCAGTCACGCAGGCTCCTTCGAAGTTGGTCATCAGCTGCGTGACCTGCGTGGCTGGGATTTATCGTCTGCCAGCGACAGCGGCGAGGAATACGATCTGGTCATCGTCGGTGGCGGCATTAGCGGTCTGGCAGCGGCGTATTTCTTCATCGATCAAGCCGGGCGTGATGCTAAGGTGCTAATTCTCGACAATCACGATGACTTTGGCGGTCACGCCAAGCGTAACGAGTTCCAGTACGGCGGCAGGATGATGGCGCTTAATGGCGGCACCTTAAACATCGAATCACCGGAACGATACAACGCGCCGTCCAAAGCCTTACTCGATGCTATTGGTGTCGACCTCGATCGTTTCTTGAGTGACAATGCGGAAAGCCGTTCCCTATATCGCCGCATGGGTTTGGGCTCTTCTTACTTCTTCGACCAGGAAACCTGGGGCGAAGATCGCCTGGTCAAACGCGACACGGCGAGAGGCTACTCGACGGAGTTCGCGGCTCGAACTCCTCTGTCGGCCAAAGCACAAGCCGATCTACTGCGTTTATACAGTGGCAGTTTACCGGATTACCGGCCGGGCCTGTCGTCGGATCAGAAGAAGCAATGGCTGGCGAAGATAAGCTACACCGATTTCATGTTGAATACGGTGGGTATCGATCCACAGGTGATGTGGTTCTTTCAAAACTCGGGAGCCGGTAGCTTTGTGGTTGGCGCCGATGCTCTGCCCGCCTTGTTCGCTTGGCAATCCGGTAACCCTGGTTTCGGCGGCATGAACTTGGAAGCAACGCCGGAAGGCATGCTGGCCGATCTCCCCGGCGGTCATCACGGTCGACAACTCCCCGGCGCAGGCACCGTGCATTTTCCCGACGGCAACGCCACCCTAACACGCCTGTTAGTACGCTGGTTGATTCCCGCGGCGGTTCCAGGCGGCACCCAGGAAGATGTGGGCACAGCCCGTATCGATTACAACTTGCTCGACAGGAAAAATCAGGCAGCTCGCATTCGTCTGAATAGTACGGTGGTCAATGTGCAACATCTGGGCAGCGGATCGAATCGCCAGGTGCAGGTAAGCTACGTTAACGACGGACAGACTTACAAAGTCAGGGGCAAAGCCTGCGTGATGGCCTGTTGGAATACCGTCATCCCCTATCTGGTTCCAGAGTTGCCTGCTCATCAGAAAGAAGCGCTCGCTTTTGGGGTAAAGGCACCGTTAGTCTACACCAGTGTCGCGATTCGCAATTGGACATCGTTTGTAAACCTTGGCATAAGCCGGGTTACCACGCCAACCATGTTTCATAGTCGCTTGGCCCTGGATGAAGCAGTGAGTCTGGGCGATCTTCGGCATGCCGAATCACCTGAAGAGCCCATTGTACTCAGCCTCACTCGTTATCCCGTGGCACCCGGATTGCCGCGCAAGGAGCAATACAGAATTGGCCGCAACGATCTTCTCAATACCAGTTTCGACACTTTTGAGCGCAGCCTGCGCGATCAACTAGGCCGCATACTGGGCGCCGGTGGCTTCGATCCAGCAACAGACATCGTTGGCATTGCTGTCAACCGCTGGCCGCACGGTTACTCCTATACCTATAACAGCTTGTATGATCCGATGGAGTGGGTGTTCACCTCCACCGAAGAGCGACCCTGTGTGATAGGCAGACAACCCTATGGACAGATCACCATCGCCAATGCCGATGCGGCGGCCAGTCCGCACACCGATGCCGCAATTCTAGAAGCGCATCGTGCGGTGCAGGAAGTGCTAAGCCTGTAGCACGATTTGTTTTTTAATACTAAAAACAACTCGAACCATAACAATCAGGGCCAGAGCCAATATTGCAAGCCAATAATCGCAATTTTCACTGACCCAAACAATCGGCTACTGCTACCTTGGCACGACCTCAAACAACCAGACAAATCCACCCGTTACCGCGAGCTCACTGCCAGGAGATCCATTGCCATACTTGCGGCTGATTTCCGTCATCACCGGAACGATGTCTGGTCCTTCAGTAATGCGTGACAGGCGTTGTTCATAGAGTTTGTCATCGACACGCAGAATGACGCGATCGTCATCCACTATTCGCTGCGGCCATTGCTTCCACAACCTTCCGATTCGAGTGTTCAGCCGACCGCTGGCGATGAACATGCGGCCATCTACCACCGAGACCCAGATTGTCTTCGATGTATTGAGGTTCAGCGTTTCCATCTCAATTTCTTCACGGTCCTTCAGGAATGACCAATCATCAGGAGATGCAGTCAACTCGCCGCTGCGGAAGGGTCCGCCAACACTGATCGTGAACCAGGGCACAAATTCCACCGGTCCGTCATTGAGTCGCATGCCGCCATAGAAGAGCGCCATCGCGATGACGACCGTGGCAAAGGCGATGGCTGTCCATTTGAGAAATTTCTTCATTTTTCTAAACCTTTGTATTGAAAGAGGGTATCAGGAAAAAAAGTTAAAAACGGGTTGGGGACAAATAGAAGTTAGCCGTCAACCACCTCTTTAACTCCAGATACAGTTACCATAACGCTGGATCTATCTCTAACTTCGGTACGAATAATTCTCCCCGGCAAACCCCAGAACAAAATGTTAGGACAATTAACATCTGCTACCCTATATCGGAGTATTTTTACAATCCAATGCCAGCGCCTTAATGTTATGGCCCAGCACAGATCATTGACAATGATTTTGCAGATTTGGTTGGTGAAGCTGATATTTCTGTCGTTGGAGCTGGTGGCATAACTATTGGAGTCATCGATGCCTCGTGTCCTCCTTAACGGCAAAGACTAGAAGGAAATAGTATTTGGCGACAGACTAATTGCTAAGCCCCGATTGGATAAATTTGAGGTACCCTCCGGTAGAGCAGTCCGTTTTATTGGGGGAAGCTCACTTCGTGCCTTATAGTTTATCGGTGGGCTGCCCTTTCGATCAATGGTGCAACACAGCGGAAGGGTGATAGAGTTCCTAGCCAATTTACCCAATCAGAGTGACGCTTGATCCAATAAATCAGTCTCTTCTGCTACGAGCACATACGGCAAACATGTTCGATTCAATTCACTACGCCAGTCTCAACACCGTTGCGCAACTGATTCGCAGTCGGGAAATTTCACCGACCGAGCTAACCCAGTACATGCTGAGCCGTATCGAGTCGGTCGATAAGCAGTTGCGCAGCTATGCCACGGTGACTGCCGATCGCGCACTGGATGCCGCAGGTGTAGCGGAACAGGAGATCAGCTCGGGTCAGTACCGCGGACCGCTACATGGCATGCCGGTGGCGGTGAAAGATTTGTGCTTTACCAAGGGTGTCAGCACCATGGGTGGGCTCAAAGTACTGCGGGACTTCGTGCCCACCTATGATGCCACGGTAGTGAGTAAGTTAGAGTCGGCGGGTGCGATCATCTTAGGAAAGTTGAATCTCACCGAAGGCGCCTTGTCGGGATACAACCCGGACTTTGATATTCCGGTTAATCCCTGGGGAGAAAAACTCTGGGCCGGCGTCTCGTCCAGCGGCTCCGGCGTAGCCACGGCGGCGGGGCTCTGTTTCGCCAGCCTCGGTACCGATACCGGAGGGTCGATTCGCTACCCGGCAATGGCCAATGGCATTGTCGGGCTAAAACCGACCTATGACCGGGTCAGTCGTCACGGCGTCCTGGCCCTAGCCGAAACCCTCGCTCATTTCGGGC
>JADFOC010000370.1 GCA_022563075.1 Pseudomonadota bacterium | reverse complement strand
TATGCTTCGGCTGACAATCGAAGAGGACAAACTGGACACTCTCATAAAAATGTTCTCTCCTGGCATTCAACCAATCATTTAATTCAGGTAACACAATCAGCAACCCAGTTTACCTGCCTTCCTACCATGGTTGTTAAGAATCAAAAACTTAGAACGCCAATCAAACTCCACCATGGTATCGCCAGTCGTCTACATTCCTAACTGTGCTCTTATAGACTCCTGCCTTTAGTTGGCTTAACTCCTTGCTCCTATGGATTCGCTAATGGATATTTCTATATCCGCCGGTCTTGTACTTTACATTCAAGAACTGATCATTCTTGTACTGTTGGCAAAGAACCCCGACAGCCAGCGAAGTGATAACCGGAACCCTGTTGCGTGACGCATTTGCGGCAGGCTTTCCCTGTTGCCGGTAATTCGGCTTATCGGAATTAGGAGTTATCGACATCCCAGCTTATTCGACGAAATATGTAGCAGGACGCTACTGGATAGGTTTATGGCGGAAGAGGCAGGAGTTGAACCCACCAAGCCTGTCATTAACAAACTTCACCGGGTTTGAAGTCCGGGCACCCCACCGGGGATGATACTCTTCCGTCGGTGAGTCTAGCACAATCGAATTTTTAAAAAACCAATCTCTATATGCTCAAGGCGTACGATTAAGCCTCCAATCATAGCGAAGATGGCGAATTCTTAGTTTGCCATCCATCAGCGCGGTGGCCATTCCACTATCCAGATCCAGAACATCCGCATAACGCGCTAAAAATTCACCAACAGAATTGACCCCGATCCAACCTTGTTGGAAGTCTTCCTCATACCAGTCAAAAATTCTGGAGACAAAGAGTTGGTTGTTGGCAAAATAGTTTCGCCTCCTGTCGGAGAGAAATAATCGCGTAGCGTCTTCGAGCTGCTGATCCAACCGATAGCCTTCATACGCTTCGGCTCGCAATGCCGGACAGCCGATTGCGGCGCAATTCACCGCGAAATGAATTCGTGGTTCGTTATATTTGTCCCATCCGCGTATCATTCGATGCTCAATATCATTCAGTGATACTTGCTCCCCAAACAAAGAAACGCTCTTACGTCGCCAAGGCGACCAAAACAGAAAACCAAACTCCCGAATTGAGTCGATATCAGGGTACTCAGTAAGTATCAGTTCAATTGTCCAAGCGTTGTAGGTATTGATCAGAAAAGCAAGCTGGTCGGATTCCGGCCAACTATTAAATACCCCACGATCTATCTCCGCTAGATCATCGAGATAATCACGTAGACTCGAGCGATCTGCCAACATACCCGCGTAATTGACCCGCGTCACCCCCCAGCCATCGATCTGCTTTACATGTTGCTCCAGTAAATAGCTCCATTGGCTGTGATCAAAATCTGCGAGCAATGGCAAAGGTATTAACCAGAACAGCAGCGCTACAATCTTTTTTAGTTGCTTGGTCATGTTAAGGACAACTCTACATTCACCGATCCGGATTGATTGAATCCTCGCCAACACTGGACCAGAGGCTATCCAGTAATAAAAAAATAAAGTATGCTACTTGGATACTTAGAAGTATATGGGCCAATCACCGGCAGTAAAATAACCAGATTGAGTAAAGAATAATAATTGCCGGTCAATATAACTATAGAGCGACTAATTCAACAGATTGTCGATTCTTAACCATTTAAATCCCACAAAGTTGGAGAGATTGAATGCAGCATGCGGAGATTACTGGTTGGGGTAAATGTTTACCGCCCGCGGTACTCAGTAATGATGACCTAACCACGTTCATGGACACAACGGACGAGTGGATCACCTCCCGCACCGGCATCAAGGAACGAAGAATTTGTCACTGCAACTTTTCCGATATGGCTATTGTAGCCGCCAAACGCGCATTGGCTGCCGCCGACCTTGATCCGGCAGAATTAGATTTAATTCTCCTAGGCAGCTTAACCAACGACTCCTATTGTCCTAACACCGCCTCTATAGTACAGGACGCCATAGGCGCCACTAACGCCGCTTCCATCGACATCAATTCGGCCTGTACCGGATTTCTCTACGGCCTGCACATTGGCACCAACCTGATTCGCACAGGCGCGCATAAAAAGGTGCTGGTGCTCGGCGGCGAATTTATTTCGCATTATATGAACTGGAGTCTACGCGACGTGGCTGTATTATTTGGCGATGCATGCGGAGCGGTAGTTATTGAATCCAGCGACCAGGAAGTCGGATTGTTGGCGGCAAAGATTGGCTGTGACGCCGATGCCAAGTACGCTATTCAGATTACCAATTTAGGATCTGCCTACAGCCGCCTGTCGGAAGAATTTCTCTATATCGGCTGGAATTTTGATGGGCGGGAAGTATTCAAGCGTGCCGTAAAGTGCATGTCGCTGGCCTGCGCGGATGTATTAGATCAACTCGGGCTCAGTGTTGATGATATTTCCCTGGTAGTCCCCCATCAAGCCAACAAACGGATTCTGGATGCCTTGGCGAGACGGGTAGGGATTGCTGAAGAGAAGGTTTTTGTCAATGTGCACAAATACGGGAATACCTCAGCAGGCACTATCCCGGTTGCCCTCACCGAGGCACTCGAGGAAGACCGCATCAAGCCAGGTGACCACGTGCTCTTTGCCACTTTCGGTGCCGGGTTGACCTGGGGTGCAGGAATAGTTCGTTGGGGAGATAGAGTCAATCCCCTCAAGCAATCAGATGCAGAACTGCCGCCGAACGACAAGACCGCATTGGAAATACTGGAACCACACATCAAACGCTACACCGCCCGCGGATAAAACCAGGCCTGGTTAATTTATCCTAACTCCGAATCGGCGGCAGCGAATTTCGAATAATCGCTCGGTTGCTACTGCTTTTTCTACTTTTCCTTCTGGAAATCCCGGTTTTATACCGCTTTGCTCAGCAAAAGATTAAGCGGCGTTCCCATGAGAAAGTTCCTGCCCTGTGCATTATTGCCAGTATTTCTCGCTCCCTTACAGACATTGGCACAATCCGGTCCCATGACGAGTAGTGCTGAACCATTCAAATTGGGTACATTCGAGATTCAAGGTGTACCAACGGTGTGTGTAGTTCTGCGTGACCAGTACCTGGTTGCACTCAATGCCGCCAATCAGGATCTGGCAACCAACCCTATCTATCCGCACATTCCCATGCCAGTGACATGACTCACTCCCTGGAGGAACTCATCGAATACGCCTCTTCTATCATCACGCTCTACCCTGGAGACCTGATAAACAACGGCACCTCCGGTGGCACCATGGTCGGCGCGACAGCGGTCAAAGCTTCCTGCAACCTGGCGAAGTAGTGGAAGCTAGCATCAATGGTGTTGGCACTATGCGCATAGAAGTTGAAGCCGAAGGGC
>JADFOC010000023.1 GCA_022563075.1 Pseudomonadota bacterium | reverse complement strand
CGCGCAGAGGTAACTGGCCGACTTGATCCAGATTAAGGTATACCCCTGCCAAATTGTCGAACTGCCGTAACAACTCTCTGGCTTTCACCGGACCCACTCCGGGTACACCGCTAATACAATCAACGCTATCTCCCGCCAGACCGAGATAGTCTGGTATTTGCCTAGGATGCACACCAAATTCGTCCATAATATCCACGCTGAATCGTTTGCGATTACCACTGTAATCCCATAAACAATCCTTGTCGCCGATCAACAACTGCGCCAGGTCTTTATCTCTGGACACGATACAAACGGTGACATCGTTCTTGCTTTGTTGGCGAACTCGCGCCGCCAGGGTGCCAATGATGTCATCGGCTTCATACACCTTGCTGGAAAATGTCGCCAAGCCCAATATGCTGCAAATTTCTGCGCATGCTTGCAGTTGCATCGCCAGATTATCATCGGGTAACTCGCGATTCGATTTATACTCGGGGCTGAGTTGATGTCGAAACCCACAGAACAGACTTTGGTCCAGTGCGATTGCAAGATGTGTTGGTTGCACGCGACGTAAAAACTGCAGGAGGAATTGAGTGAATCCGTAGAGAGCACTTAGTTCACCACCCTCGTCGTCAAAGCACTCTACATAGGGCGAGAAGTGAGACTGAAAGATATAGATCGAGGCATCTATTAGAAAAACGGTTTCAGCTTGCCCGGATGGCGTGGTCAATGTAGATGGCCTCTTTCAGGTTAACGCCAGGAGAACCACCACGGCTCTGTCATCAGGTGTCACTCTTACGAATTAAATACAGGTATTTACCACCTCGTTGCGCGCTTTCAAGTAATTCATGACCGAGGTAGAGACAAAATTTGGGTATGTCACGAGAAGTTGAGGGGTCCGTGGCAATCAGCCGCAACAGCTCGCCCGCTTCCATATCACGAATTTTATTATGCAGCAGCATGACCGGCTCCGGACAATATAAGCCAGACGCATCCAGTTCCTGCTGTGAACTGTTCGATTCGTCCTGGTTAGATAGTTCGTTTGGCTCTTTAGGCATAGGCTCATATAACTTATTGGTCGTTGCTCCCTGTTTACTGCACAGGGATACTACCCTAAATAGAGGACTTATCGAATCCACAATGCAACACCCCAAGCCGTATCATCGGGCCGGCTGGACCATCGCTTAGACGGTGGCTAGATAATAGACGGAAAATTGACAGGACAAAAGGCAGAAACTCGCGTGATAAACTGCAATGCAATTTCTCCAATGGCTACCAATGATGCCAACGTGTTCGATCGCGTGTCGCTGCAATTCACCGTCAAACTCCTAAGAATCCAGCATCCCACACTCGCCTTACGGGTGCAAAATATTATTGCCCCGGCCATTGTCAAAGAATCTGAAACCGCTGCAGCACCGCAGCCATCTGATTTATTCTCGCTCGCGCTTGACACCAACACCCTTAAACGAGTGGTGGAAACGCTTGCCGCGGCGGGTCAAGAACTCGCCGAACAAGTGCTGCTGCAGACCGAAGCCGATGATCCTGGTCATCTGTTAGCGATGAAGGAAATCATTGGCAAGTGGTTGCTCTATGCGCGCCAGCATCAATCTAGTATTCGCCGAGTTGCGCGCCCACCAGGTTAAGAGCCTTGGTCGGCCCGTACCAGATGACAGGTCTGATTCTCAGCATCGTAGTTTATTCGCACTTCTCCAACCTGTAATTGCCGTTTTACCTGTTCTACCTTGCTCTCCAATGAGTATGCAACCGCACCATACTCCGTGCCTTCGCGCGTTACATATTCTTCAATGATCGCGCGCAAAGCGTCGTCTGAGAGTTCTGTGTAAGGTATGTCCATAGATATCTAATTCGAATTTTCTCTATTCGAGAGCGTCTTAGTAAGATTCAGATATAAAGCCGCGCACCATTCTTGACTATGATTAAGACAACAACATGGCGTTGTTAGGTGATTTTAGCTTTATTCACTATGTGTCGTTTGATTTATTTCAGTTGAGAGTGATCTGAAATGTGTGAGGGCATTTTTGCAGGAAATCGCAGCAGTTTATCACGGCCCCTTTATCTGCTTTTATTCTTATTTATACTGGCCGCTTGCGGCCCAATCGGGAAACAAGCCGCCTTGTCGGAACGTGAATTACGCGCCGAATTAACCCAATGCACTAACATCAAAAATCCGTCCAACTTCAAGGCTATTTCCTGTCAGGGTTTCGTGCATGAATGTGAGAAGCGCATGAAGCGAGATGGTAAATATCGAAACTGTTAGTCAACACCTCGACCACTAGCCCAGTTCGATCAGATCTAACTCAGTCTTCCTCTGTCGATTAACTGTGAGCCCCATAAAGGGAAACAGCTCGGTATCTGCCAGTTGGGAAAGTGAAACATTGGCAATGCTTCTGAATATAGTTTCGATCCGGCCTGGGAATTGTTCCTCCCATTCCTGCAACATTGCCTTAATCGCCTGTCTCTGCAGATTATCCTGCGATCCACATAAGTTGCAAGGAATGATCGGAAAGCCCCGATACTCGGCATATCGAGCAATCTCCTTCTCTTTGCAATAAGCCAGCGGCCGAATAACCACATTACGCTTATCGTCACTCAATAACTTTGGCGGCATCGCCTTTAACTTTCCGCCAAAGAACATATTCAGAAATAATGTCTCCACAATATCATCGCGATGATGGCCTAAGGCGATTTTATCGGCGCCTATGGAGTCGGCATAGTTATATAAAATCCCTCGCCTCAGGCGAGAACAAAGACCGCAATAGGTCTTATCTGCTGAAATTTTCTCGGTCACGATGGAATAGGTGTCTTGTTCGATTATCTTGAAGTCGACGCCTTCGCTTGCCAGATACTCAGGTAACACATGTTCCGGAAAATCAGGTTGTTTCTGGTCCAGGTTTACCGCATGCAGCCGAAAATCAATCGGCGCATGTCTTTGCAGATTTAACAGAATATCCAACATCACATACGAGTCTTTGCCACCTGACAGACAGACCATAATCAGATCACCGTCTTCAATCATATTGAAATCGGCGATGGCACGGCCCACGTCTCTGCGTAAATTCTTGCGGCAGCGATTAAGTTTAAATTGATCTTTTTGGGGCATATTTATCTCAATGATAGATACTGACGGTTTAAACTCGCTCCAATACGGTGGCGATTCCCTGGCCCAAACCAATACACATGGTGGCAAGACCCAGTGTCGCACCCTGCTCTTCCATATTATTCAACAGCGTTGTGGTGATACGTGTGCCGGAACAACCTAGGGGGTGACCCAGAGCGATGGCGCCGCCCCTAAGGTTTACCTTTTCCTCGATCACCTCCAGCAATCCAAGATCTTTCAATACCGGCAGCGATTGCGCGGCGAACGCCTCGTTCAACTCGACACAGTCGATATCACCGATGGTCAGACCTGCTTTCTTCAGGGCTTTTTGGGTCGCGGGTACCGGGCCGTATCCCATGATCGCAGGATCTACCCCGGCATAAGCCATGGACTTCACCCGGGCCCTGATTTTCAGGTTTAGTGTCTGCGCCTTCTGTGCCGACATGATCAACATGGCCGATGCGCCATCGGAGAGTTGTGATGAGGTGCCAGCCGTGACCGTGCCATTAGCCGGATCGAATATCGGAGGCAGCTGTGCCAAGCCTTCCAGTGTGGTGTCTGCACGTATGGTCTCGTCATGTTCAATCAGCACTTTAAAACCCTGTGCATCGTGACCTTCGATAGCCACAATTTCATTAGCAAAGCCACCGCTGCTTCTAGCCTGGTCTGCCAGTTTATGCGAGCGTACCGCAAATTCATCCTGCCGTTCCCGACTGATGCCGTGCATCTTGGCCAGCACTTCGGCGGTAACCCCCATCATCCAGGACGCCTTGGCGATGTGCTTCGACGCACGGGGATTCAGATCGAGACCGTGGGTCATGCCGACATGCCCCATATGCTCGACCCCGCCGACAATGAATTGATCACCATTGTCACTCTGAATTGCCATCGCGGCGGTATGTAGCGCCGACATGGATGAGCCGCAAAGCCGATTTACCGTTTGCGCACAAGTGGTATGCGGCAGCACCGACATGAGTGCGGCATTGCGCGCCACGTTCCATCCTTGCTCCAATGTCTGGTTGACACAACCCCATATGACATCATCCACTTCCGCCGGCTGCGCGGCAGGATTGCGCTCGAACAGCGCATCGATCAGGCGAGCCGACAACTCTTCGGCACGAACATGCCGGAATGCACCGGCCTTCGAGCGTGCCATTGGCGTACGGATTCCATCTACTATCACTGCATCTCTGGCATTTAAACCCATCATATTCTCCCGGAATTACTCACCCTCAACGCGCCTCAGCCAGCATAGTACTTGCCACCAGCGGCGCCCAGTTTTCGCATCTTCTCAGTGGGCCGGTAGAGATCGCCCAACTCACTGTAGTTGTCGGCCATGGCGCAAAACTTGGCGACACCGATGCTGTCTACATAGCGCAAGGCACCGCCACGAAAAGCTGGAAAAGCTAAACCAAGAATAAGTCCCATGTCGGCTTCTATCGCAGTCGCTACGATGTCGTCCTCCAGGCAGCGAACAGTCTCCAGACACAGGGCTACCATCATCCGCTCTACTATCTCCTGATCGTCAAACTCTCGACTCGAAGTCTGTACCGATGCCACCAGGTCATCTATCTTTGGATTAGGTGTCTTCTTTGGTTTGCCCTTTTTGTCCGGTTCATACCGATAAAATCCGCAGCCGGTTTTCTGTCCCAAGTCTTTTTGTTCAAACAATTTATCGATGGCACTGGGGAAATCCAATGCCATGCGATCGAAGCCTGCCGCCATCACTCCCTGGCAGTGCACGGCGGTGTCTACTCCAATCACATCCAACAAATAGGCTGGTCCCATCGGCCAACCATAGTGTTCCATGGCTTTATCGATCTGTCTAAAATCGGCCCCGTCATGAATCAGTCGAGAGAAGGCGCCGAAATAGGGAAATAATATTCTGTTCACCAGAAAACCCGGGCAGTTATTCACCACGATTGGCGTCTTGCCCATCTTCTTGGCATAGGCCACCGTCGTGGCAATCGTTTTTTCGCTGCTGTGTTCGCCGCGAATAATCTCTACCAGCGGCATTACTGGCACCGGGTTAAAGAAGTGCATACCACAGAAATTTTCTGGACGCTTTAATGCCGTAGCCAACTCGTCGATAGATATCGTGGACGTGTTAGTCGCAATAATAGTGTCATCACTGACTCTCGTTTCGAGTTCAGCCAGCACGGTTTTCTTGATGTCCGTATTCTCCACCACCGCTTCCACGACGATATCCACGCGATCGAAATCGTTATATCCCAGGGTCGGCGTGATGCTGGATAGTATGGTCACCATCTTATTGGTATCCAATCTACCGCGTGCCATTTGTCTATCCAGCAACTTCTTCACTTCATTCATACCAAGATCGATGCCTTGTTGCACCACGTCCTTCATTATTATCGGGGTGCCTCTCAAGGCTGATTGATAGGCGATGCCTCCACCCATGATGCCCGCGCCTAGCACGGCCGCTGAGCCAACCGATCCGGCTGCCGTTATCTGTTGTTTGGCTTTGCCCGCGAGAAACTGGTCATTGAGAAACATCTGTACCAGATTGGCAGCCACCTCCGACTTGGCTAACTGCACGAAGCCTTGGTGCTCTACTTCCAGCGCACCGGCACGATCCAGCATAGCCGCATCATGCATTACCTGGACCGCCGTGATTGGAGCCGGATAGTTCGGTCCCGCCTTGGCGGCCACCAAGGCCTTGGCGGTTTCAAACGCGACACTGAGTTCAATCGGTTGCAGGGTTAACGGTGACGTCTTCTGCTTGCGTACCGCGGCATAGTCTAACTTGCCGGTAATACACTGGCTGATGATTGCCTCGGCCGCGTCTAACAGCAATTCGTCATCGACGATAGCGTCCAAAGTACCCTCGCTAAGCGCCTGCGGTGCCTCGATTTGAGATCCGCTACTTATGCATTGGTTGGCATTGTCCGCACCGATTAAGCGAGGCAACCTGACGGTACCGCCAAAGCCCGGCAGAATCCCCAGCTTCACTTCGGGAAATCCAACCACCGCTTTCGCACTACCCACTCGGTAGTCTGTCGCTAGCGCCATCTCGAAACCACCGCCCAACGCGATGCCGTTCACTACGGTCACAGTCGGTACCGGTAAATCCTCGATATCACTGAATATCTTGTTGGCTTCGACTACCCAGTCCAGGATTTGCTGTGCTTCTTCGCTAAACTTTGCGGTGAATTCGGTGATGTCCGCACCCACGATAAAAGTAGACTTCGCACTGGAAAATATCACGCCGCGTATGTCGGCGGACTGCAATTTGGCCACCGCCTCCTGTAATTCTTGCAACGTCTGTTGATTGAATTTATTGACCGATGAACCGGCTAAATCGAAAACCAGATGGGCAGTGCCTGAAGGCAACACATCGACGCTCAGCGCCTTGCCGGTATAGATCATGTTGTTACTCCGTTGTGTGCAGGCCTGCTCCGATGGCCCTGGGGCGCGCATTATACCGCTGCCTGGGACAATTAAGAAACCGTCATCACCGCTCTGATCGCCAACGATTTGAGTTATCATTCATGCTGTTTGCCATAGGAACTCGCCAGTATGCGCCCGATCGTCGCTTGCTTATTACTGATGCTATTGCCGCTCGACCCGATCCTCGGCGCCGAACATGGCGTGATTCTGCTGTATCACCACGTCGCCACCAATTCGCCTCCCTCCACCAGCATCTCACCCACCGATTTCAATCGACATCTAGAGTACCTGCGGGATAATAATTTCAATGTCATCGGCCTCGATCGCATGATCGAGAACCTGCGCTCTGGCACCCCGCTACCCGAGCGCGCCGTCGCGATTACCTTCGATGATGGCTATGTCTCAATTTATGAGGAAGCCTTTCCACTGCTGCAATCGTTTAATTATCCCTTTTCCCTGTTCCTCAGCACCGAGCCTATTGATAACGGCCAGAGGAACTACATGAACTGGGACCAAATTCGAGAAATGTCTGCAGCCGGCGTGTTAATCGGCAACCACATGGTGGATCATCCCTATATGTTGCAGCGGCAACCGACGGAGACAGAGCAACAATGGCTGGAACGACTGGAGGCCGATTTACTGCAAGCCGAACGCACCATCGCCGAGGAGACAGGACAGTCGCATCGCTACCTGGCCTACCCCTATGGTGAATACGATCCGGCGATTAAAGCCATGCTGGCAGCGTTGGATTTTGTCGGTCTGGCACAGAATTCAGGCGCTGTTGGCTACTCTTCGGATTTCCTGGCACTGTCACGTTATCCACTTGCCAGTATCTACGCCAATCTTGCAACCGCACGCGTCAAATTTGAGACCCTGGCCTTCAACGTCTCTCAAGTTGCACCGGCCTCACCGGTGACAAAAAGCCGAAGTCCTGCGGTGACACTCAAATTTGAGCCTGGTAATTACAACTTCTCACGAATTAGCTGTTTCGCGAACAGCCAACCCATCCCCATGCACTGGCTGGACCAAGACAACGGTTTAGTGGAGTTGATCCCAGCACAGCAATTCAGCGGCAGACGCTGGCGCTACATCTGTACCGCACCGGACGCCGATTCAGGTCGATTCTACTGGTATTCGGTACAGTGGATTAATGCCGACGATTGAACCGCTAAGCCTTCTAACCTTGGTCGCGAAGACGTAATTCATTTTGAATGATGATGGTTTGCACCTCATCGACGTAACTGTCCCCCCTCGCGGAATATCGTCCTAGACCGAAGGCAAGCACCATCGGGTCTAAACTTTGTTGTTGCTGGCGCATCTGCCCGCGAAGTTCCCGCAAATACTGATACAGATGATGGGTATTAATGTTGAGGAAATAGGCCCCGACCGCTTCTTCTACCGAAGAAAATCGCTTTACCTCATGGGTTGCACCGCTGGCTCGTCGCATCGGTACGATGCCGCAGCCTTCCTCATAACACCACTGTCCGAAGATATTGTTGCCCTCCAACGCGAAGCGCGAAGTGCCCCAGGCTGATTCGTTAGCCGCCTGCGCCAAGACCAAGGAGATAGGAATTACATCGACACGAAGGAGTAACTCGCCGACGATGGTTTGCTCGGATTGCCTGTCGATGTCGAGTCGATAGGCATCCGCCAGATCCAGCACCCATGCTTTTTCATGCGTGCTAAATGCCGCCCCGCTGGCAACAATGTCAGCGTAGGCATGTAATTGTTTGCGCAACGCCAAGATGTTCCTATTTTCAGCGGCGATATAGTCTTGCAGATAATCAAAAAACTGCTGCTTTTTTACTTGTATGTTTTGAATCGACGCGAAATCAGGGAACACGATTATTGGTGGCTGCGCCTCGACCACGATTGCATCGAGCGAACCAGAACTGGCGAATCGCTGCACAACGATGAGTAGAATAATCATTGCGCAGGCAACGGCGGCTGCAGTGAATAGCTCAATTTTACGGGCGGTATCTACTGGTGCGCTCATAGAAGAATCCAATAACCGGCTTCGCTCTAACCCAATCAAGATTGTAAAATTATTACACTTAACTTCCGATATTCTTACAATTAGATTTAACTAATAAATACATCTGTATGAATTCTAACGAGTTACAATCCAGGCAAAAATTGGGCTGTGTTTTTAGCCTTGCTCCTCTGCATTCAGCATAACACAAACCAAAGCGGGTACGAATCGAGGCTCCCGCATAATGCCCCAACCCTCTTGCATTCGGCGCCTGCCAGCACGGTGATGGTTTTTTTCAATGGATGAATGATTGGTTTATAACCATTTTATGCAGGGCCCTTCTTGCTGCCGCCCCTGCAATCGGGGGAAGCCGGTACAGCTTGTTCTCGTTGCTGCCACTCTGCCGGTGAGAATAAATGCAGGGCAAGCGCATGGACGCCTTCTGCCAGTTCATCTGCTAACAAGTTGTACACGCGTTGGTGCCGCTTGACCAAGGACAGCTGCTCAAATTGCTCGGACACGACGGTCAGTTTGAAATGAGAATCTGTCGCCGGGCCGCCATGCAGATGACTCTCATTATCAACTACAACTAGCAGCGGATTTAAGTCGCCCTCCAGTTTTAGCTGAATAGTTGTCTGTACCGTCATAAGATTTTTCCTTGCGAGAGTCTGGGTATAGGAGGTTCAAGTATACCGCAAGCACAGACAGAATTAGACAGTGGAGTTAGATCGCCAGCCTAGTTAAACTGGCACCTGTAGTGAGCACTCTATTATGACAATTTCCTGGTATCCCGGACACATGCGCAAGGCTAGCAAAGAGTTAGCCAAGATCATGCGAAAAACCCATGCAGTAATAGAAATACTGGATGCAAGAATTCCGGCTGCCAGCTCCAATCCTCTATTGGCCTCGATTCGCGGCCAGATCCCCTGCATCAAGGTACTAAGCAAAGCCGACCTCGCCGACGCCTCCATCACCCGTGCCTGGCGATCGTATTTTAACGCACAAGACGGATGTCTGTGCCTGCTAAATGGCCTCGACAACAAGCTCTCGGCGGTTGACGTCATCTCGGCCGCAGACCGATTGCTCAGGCATTCCAGAGACCAACTCCCGGCGAAGCGACAACTGGTGGTTGTCGGGATTCCTAACGTCGAGAAATCCACACTCTTAAACCAGATTGCAGATCGAAAGATCGCGAAAACCGGGAATGAACCTGCAGTAACCAAAACTCAACAGCGGGTGAGACTGGATGAAAAATGGTATTTGGTTGATACACCGGGACTACTCTGGCCTAAGCTAGAGGACCAGACAGGCGCCTATCGGCTGGCCTGCACCGGCACTATCCGCAATACTGCGGTCGAAGCCGAAGACGTTGCCTGGTTTGTCGCCGAATGGCTACTGCGCGAGCATCGGCAGGCGCTCTCGGATCGCTACCAGTTGCATGCATCAATCGAAAAACCGGAACAACTGCTGCAAAGTATTGCAGAATCTCGCGGATGTATTGGCAAAGGCGGCCGTCCTGACTGGCATAAAACGGCAGAAACATTACTAAACGATTATCGCTCAGGTAAACTAGGCAGGTTTAGCCTGGAGCATCCTCCTGAATAATTCACTGGCACTGGATTACGGTAAGTAATCAAGGCATCGTCTTCACCTTAGCGACAGATGAGAGCAATAGGGCATTAACCAAAATGACAGAAGTGAGTACATTAGACAGCAAGCCACCTACCGCCGCGCATAAACCGCTGGAATTCCATGCGGCCTTCGATTGGCAGCGAAGCGAGTTAATCCCCTCTCTCAATATCGTTATGGAGGAATATATTCACCGAAAAACCGGCGCCATGCACTACCACCTCAGCAGCGATAATTCCGAGAACGTATTTCTCGTGGCTTTTCGTACCGTGCCTATGGATTCTACCGGTGTCGCTCATATTCTCGAGCACACCACCTTGTGCGGCAGTGAAAAATTCCCGGTAAGAGACCCATTCTTTATGATGATAAGGCGATCTCTTAATACATTTATGAATGCCTTTACCAGTAGCGACTGGACTGCCTATCCTTTCGCCAGCAAGAACCGCAAAGACTTCAACAATTTACTCAGTGTATATCTGGATGCGGCATTTTTCCCGAGATTACATAGGCTCGACTTTGCCCAGGAAGGACACCGTCTGGAATTCTCGGAGCCTGACAATAAAGATAGCGAATTAAAATACAAGGGCGTCGTCTACAATGAAATGAAAGGTGCCATGAGTTCCACAAACAGCGTGTTATGGCATACTATGAGCAAGTATCTTTTCCCAACATCGACTTATCATTTCAATAGCGGCGGCGAACCTGATCATATTCCCGATCTTAGCTACGAGCAGTTGCTAAGCTTTTACCAGACCCATTACCACCCTAGCAATTCGGTGTTCATGACCTTTGGCAACATACCGGCAGTTGATCATCATAAAAAATTTGAAGAACTTGCTTTATCGAAATTCAAGAAACTCGATATTCACATTAAAGTTAACAATGAAAAAAGATACCCGTCACCGGTTAGAGTGGAAGAAGCTTATGCTGTCGAACAGGCTGATACCAATAAAAGCCATGTCGTCGTTGGCTGGCTTTTAGGTCAAAGCACCAGCCTGGACGAGTTATTCAAGGCACAATTGTTGTCCAGTGTCCTGCTAGATAATAGTGCCAGCCCCTTATTGCGGGCGCTCGAAACGTCCAAGCTGGGCACTGCACCTTCGCCCCTGTGCGGCCTGGAAGACTCGAATCGGGAGATGAGCCTGATGGCAGGCCTGGAGGGTTGCGCCGAAAATACCACCAGGGAGGTAGAAGAGTTAGTGCTGGAGACCCTGCATGAAATCGCCCAGTCAGGCGTCCCGATCGACCAGGTTGAAGCGGCACTGCATCAGCTGGAGCTGCATCAGAGAGAAATATCTGGAGACGGTTACCCCTATGGCCTGCAATTGATTTTGGCCGGACTGTCCACGGCCATGCACCGTGGGGATCCAATCAGCCTGCTCAATATCGACCCGGTATTGGCGAAGCTACGAGAACTGATAAAAGATGAGAGTTTTTTCCCGAACCTGATACGGGAAATGTTACTGGAAAACCCCCATCGCGTTACCCTGACGCTTAATCCTGACACAGAAATAGCCAATCGAAAGATACAGGCCGAGAGTCAACAGTTGGCCTTAATTAAGCAGTCTCTTTCGACTAAGCAAAAAGATGAAATCATCGCTCAGTCTAAAGCACTTGCGCAGAGGCAGTCTCAAGACGATGACCCAACTCTACTGCCAAAAGTAGGCCTGGATGACGTACCGGAAAAATTAGACGAACCCGAGCGACTGGATCTGGTTTTGCCATCCGCTGATCGGCCCGTCAGCTTCTATGCGCAAGGGACTAATGGCTTATGCTATCAACAAGTTATCATGCAGCTGCCTCAACTGGAACCAGCACTACTGGAGATTTTACCGCTGTATGCCAGCTGCCTCACGGAGTTTGGTGTTGGCAATAAAGACTATTCGGAAGTTCAGACCTGGCAGGCCCGGGTGAGCGGCGGCCTGAATTGTTTCAGCAGCATTCGTAGCAGCCTGGACGATGTACAGAATATCCACGCGGTGCTCACCTTCTCTTCGAAATCACTATTGAATAACCACGCCGCGCTAACCGAGCTGATGCATACCACCATCGCCGAAGTGCGATTCGACGAGGATCAACGCCTACGGGAATTAATCGAACAAATTTGTGCACGCAAGGAAAGCAGTATAACCGGACAGGGACACAGCCTGGTGATGAACCTGGCTTCCAGCAAGATGAGTCCAACCGCGCAGCTGGCTCACTGTTTTGGTGGCCTCGAAGGCATTCGCCGACTCAAGGCCCTGCGCGAACAATTGGCCTCGGCGGACTCACGGGCTCAATTATTGGAGCAGTTTCAACAATTACACCAATTGATTTTAGCCACAGGAAGTCAGTTTCTCCTGATTGCGGAGCAGGAAAATCAGCAATCCGTCATCGCTGACATCGATCGAGTGTGGCAACCTGCCGAGCCTGGCGAGGCGGACTCCGGTTTCTGTTTACGCGCCATCAGAGCGCAGACACGTGAGGCCTGGACCACCTCCACGCAGGTTAATTTTTGTGCCAAAGCCTATGCGACCGGGCCTTCAGGCCACGACGACAAT
>JADFOC010000022.1 GCA_022563075.1 Pseudomonadota bacterium | reverse complement strand
GTTCCTCAAGCGTAAGACATAGTCATACAATTTCGGCTGCTTGGATTTAATCAGCTTGGCCAGTTCGATAGTGGCGATAACATCGGCGAGCGCATCGTGCGCCTGCGCATGTTCGATGCCGTTGGCAACGGTGAGTTGATCCAGCCTGAAACTGTTGCTGCCGTCTTCGGAAACAGGCCAATTGATGCCATCGGGACGAGTCGCCGCACACAGACGAGTCATATCGATGATGTCCCAGCGTGAATTGCCGTTTTTCCATTCGCGCTCATAGGGATCATAAAAATTCCGGTACAACAGTTGCCGCGTTACTTCGTCATCGAAACGAATACTGTTGTACCCAGCCACACAAGTTTGCGGCTCGGAAAACTCACGATGAATGCGCTCGATGAATTCCACTTCGACCACGCCTTCTTGCAGTGCCTTCTGCGGTGTGATACCGGTAATCAAACAGGCTACTGGATCGGGTAGAAAATCGTCGGCTGGCTGGCAATACATCACCAGCGGTTCACCGATGATATTGAGATCTTCATCGGTGCGAATGCCGGCAAACTGAGACGCACGGTGGCGCCGGGGATCGATACCAAAAGTTTCGAAGTCGTACCAGTAAATAGTTCTCGAAGTCACTCAGAACCCCACAAGCGGATTTTTTTTACGCCGAAGTCGCGGTTGCAGTCGATACTACAACATGTCACCGATTGCTTCGAATGACACATAACAATTCCTTCCAAAGCCCCATTTGTAGTAGTATTCGTCTGCTTTAAAATAGATACCGGTAAAACAGATTCGTCAAAGTGGCGAATTAGCGAGAATAACCATCTAACTAGACATTCATGGATTTTCACGGCGCTCATATACTCAGCGTGAAACAATTTGAAAGAGCCGATGTAGACGTGGTCTTTCGAGTCGCTGACGGTATGGAGCCCTACGCCCAGCGGAAGCGCATTACCAAGGCACTGGATGGCGCCATCCTCGGCAACATGTTCTTCGAGCCCAGCACTCGCACCCGAGTCAGTTTCGGTTGTGCCTTCAACCTGCTCGGGGGGCACGTACGGGAAACTACCGACATAAAAACTTCGTCCCTCACCAAGGGCGAATCGCTCTATGACACCGCGAGAGTAACCAGTGGTTATAGCGACGTCGTGGTGATGCGCCATCCCAAGGTGGGCTCGGTTGCCGAATTTGCCGCGGCCAGCCGGGTACCGGTGATCAATGGCGGTGACGGATCGAACGAGCATCCCTCACAGGCACTACTGGATTTATACACGATAAAGAAAGAGTTAAAGTCCAATGATCGCGAGATCGACGGCATGCATATTGCCATGGTGGGCGATCTCGTGCACGGTCGTACCGTGCACTCCCTGTCTCAGCTGCTGCTGTTGTATAACAACATCACGTTTACCCTTATCTCCCCCGCCGAACTGCGTATGCCAGCTGAGATCGTCGCCGAACTCAAGGCCGCCGGGCATCGCGTGGTGGAAACCGAAGATATGGAAGCAGGACTGCAGGACAACGATACCGTGTACTTGACGCGGATTCAGGAAGAGCGCTTTACCACCAAACTGGAGGCGGATATCTATCGCGGCAGATTCAGGCTGAATCAGGCCATCTATACACGCTATTGCCAGCCCAATACCATCATCATGCACCCACTGCCCAGAGATTCCAGGAAAGAAGCAAGCGAGTTGGATAACGACCTCAATCAACACCCGAATCTGGCAATTTTTCGCCAGACAGACAACGGGGTATTAGTGCGTATGGCACTGTTCGCACTTATACTGGGCGTGGCAGATAAAATTGAACAATCGGCCGGCGAAGTGGGCTGGTATACTGAAGGTAGGTTTTAGGACACCGAACTGGTCAGATCCTCGATACACGCAGAGGCTTTACCAGAAATTAAGTAGCAAAGGTTACGACTATGGGATTCAACGACTTATTGAAGATGCTGATCGAGAAGGACGGCTCCGACCTGTTTCTGACCACCGGCGCCCCTCCCAGCATGAAGGCACACGGCAGGCTAACTCCTCTCATCGATAAGATAATGCCCGAAGGGATGGTGAAGAAAATCGCCTACCAGATCATGAACGAAGAGCAGATCAAGCAGTTCGAGAAGAGTCCGGAAATGAATATGGCTATATCCGATCCGGACATCGGTCGTTTTCGTATCAACATCTTTCAGCAGCGCGGTGAAGTCGCCATCGTCGCCCGAAATATTAAAACAGAGATTCCCAGTGCCAAATCCCTGGGTCTTCCTCTTATACTTAACGACCTGATCATGCTGAAGCGCGGTATTATTCTTTTCATCGGTGGCACCGGCTCCGGCAAATCAACCTCTCTCGCCGCCCTGATCGACCATCGCAACAAAAACAGTGACGGTCATATCATTACCATCGAAGACCCGATCGAATTTATTCATCCTCATCAAAAATCCATCGTCAATCAGCGAGAAATCGGTGTCGACACTAACAGTTACGAGGAAGCGCTGCAAAACACCTTGCGGCAAGCGCCAGATGTCATTCTTATCGGCGAGATACGAAGCCGGGAAACGATGGAGCATGCACTGGCATTCGCCGAAACCGGCCATCTGTGCTTATCCACCTTGCACGCCAATAATGCCAACCAGGCGCTGGACCGCATCATTAATTTCTTCCCAGAAGAACGCCACAAACAGCTATTCCTGGATCTGTCATTGAACTTGCAGGGTTTTATATCGCAACGACTTATTCCCACGGTCGATGGCAAGCGTGTCGCCGCCATCGAAGTCTTGTTAGGTACACCACGCGTCTGTGATCTGATTAAGCAAGGCAAGGTTTTGGAAATCAAGGAAGTCATGGAGAAATCCGAACAGCAAGGCATGAAGACCTTCGACTCAGCATTGTTCGATCTCTACAAGAGCGGCAAGATCAGCTACGAAGAAACACTCAAAAACGCCGACTCCAAGAATAACCTGCGGCTGCGTATCCAACTCTCTGAGGACCGGGACATAGATGACGAAGATTTGGACGATGAGGATGAATCCGGAGGATTGTCCTTGGTGCACAGGGAAAACGACGAGCAGCAAATATTCTAGGCCAGGCAGTTCTCACCTATGCTTGCTATATCCGATTACCAGGACATGGATGCGATCGCGCTCGCGGCAGGCGTCCGCCGTCAAGATTTCACCTGTGAAGAGATAACCACCTGCGCCATCGCGCAGGCCGAAAAACTCAACCCCAGCATCAATGCAATTGTTGCCGAATGCTACGAGAGTGCCAAAGCACTGTCTAAATCATTCGATACCCATCCTGATTTGCTGAATAAGAGCAGGCTGGCAGGCCTCCCCTTTTTAATCAAAGACCTGAGCATGGTAAAGGGCATGCCCGCCGGCTTTGGTAGCCGACTATTCGCCGGCCACATCGCCCCCCGCAACGCCAACATCGTACAGAAATACCTGGATGCAGGGCTGGTGGTTATCGGCACCAGTAACACGCCGGAGAAAGGGCTAACCATTACTACCGAGCCGCTTGCCTATGGCATCTGCCGCAATCCCTGGAATACCGGGCATTCCACCGGCGGCTCCAGTGGTGGTGCGGCGGCTGCGGTGGCGGCTGGCATCCTGCCGGTGGCCCATGCCACCGACGGCGGCGGCTCCATCCGCATTCCTGCCAGTTGCTGCGGTTTATTTGGCTTAAAACCCAGCCGTGGTCTGACCGCCATCGAGAATCGGTTGTTCGAAAGCTGGAGTGGTCTGAGTGTCGGTCATGTCGTCAGCCAGACGGTGCGCGACAGCGCTGCGTTTCTCGACCTGATTACCATCGATACGCCTAACCTGTATGCCATGCCGCCCTCACCGGCTTCTTTCTATGCGGAACACAGTAAACAGCCCGGTCAACTGCGTATCGCGGTACAACTGGACCAGCCTCTGGATCAGCCAATCGATGCCGACTGTCTCAGCGCCGTGAACCAGGCTGCCAGGCTGTGCGAATCATTGGGACATAGCGTCGAGGAAGTAACCCATCCGGTGGCTTACCAGCCGGTAATCGCCGCCATGGCCAGGATCATCAACATCCATGTCTATCAAGCGTTTGCACCGCGCCTGGAGGAACTCAATCTCTCGCTGGCAGACAGCCCACTGGAGGCGTCAGCAAAATTGATGGCACAGAACGGCAGCGAGCAGACTGCCACCACCTATCTTGAGGCCCGCGAACTGATTAAAGATGCCGAGCGCCAGATGGCTCGATTTCACCGGGACTACGACATCATCCTCTCGCCGGTGCTGAGCAAGACCCCGGTCAAAATCGGCTGGCTCAACATGAACAGCGACGACATGCAGCAATACACCAAGCGCTTCAAGGCCTATAGCGGATTCACCGCGCTCTATAACGGTACCGGTCAGCCCAGCATGTCCATGCCCCTGCACCTGAGTGCCGATGGATTGCCGGTGGGAGTGATGTTTACCGGCGCCTGGGGGTCAGACTCGCTGCTGCTGCGGCTGGCTACGCAACTCGAAGAAGCGGCGCCCTGGCCTCGTACGGCAGAAGTGTAATATCCATAGTAATCAATGAATTGCATGATTATACTAGAGTAATTTATGAGACACCCATTTATTCCAGAGCAGCCGATAAAATCCAGCAATGTCGAAAAACCCAATACCAATAAGGCTAAGAAAGTCGTTAAAATAGCGATATCGTCCCTTTCTAACCTAGCCAGATTCTCTGCCTGATACACGGAGGCATGCTATGCAGACTCAAATATTCCTGTTGCTCGGCGCTTGCTTATTGGCGGGCAACACAGTTGCCCAGCAATACGAAATCCCCTTAACCGAATGGGGAGTGCCGGATATACAAGGTGTGTGGAAACACACCACGGTGATGCCCTTCGAACGTCCACGCGATCTGGGTGAGAAACGGACATACACCGAAGCCGAGGCACTGGAGTTGGAGCACGCCCAGCAGCAACGTTTCGATGCGGATAACGAGCCCCTCGATCCCGACCGCCCGGCGCCGGTGGTGGCGGCCTCGCTGCCACCCATCGGTAATTACGACCTGTTCTGGCGCGACGATCCCCAGTTTATCCCGACGATTAATGGGGAGTTTCGAACTTCCGCCATCACCGATCCGCCCGATGGTCGTCTGCCGGCGCGGGTGGCCGGGCTCGATCAGCGCCTGCGTGAACAGCGGGCGAACCTGCCGGATCGCAGTGACGGACCGGAGGGCCGCGGACTGGGAGAACGCTGTCTGGTGGCCTTCGGCAATAGCTCCGGACCGTTGATGATGCCGGTGATCTATAACAGCCACATGCAGATTGTGCAATCACCCGGCTACGTCAGCATCACCACCGAGATGGTGCATGACACCCGCATCATCAAGATCACCGATCGGCGCAATCCCGCCGCGGAGGCGCACCGCAAATGGATGGGTGATTCCATCGGTCACTGGGAAGGCGACACGCTGGTGGTTGCAACCAGATACTTCAATAACTGGCATACACTGCGTGGCGTGCCCGTGGACAATCTAACCCTGCTCGAGACCTTCCGCCGGGAAAGCAACAACAAGATCATCTATGGCTTTTCCGTGGACGATCCAAGCGTGTTTACCGCGCGGTTTTCCGGGGAATATCCACTCTCCAGGACCGACAATGCCATCTACGAATACGCCTGCCATGAAGGCAACTACGGCATGATAGGTATTCTGGCGGGAGCTCGTCAGCTGGAACGCGCCGCCGCGGAACCCTAGCAGAAAAGATCCGATCCGGGTTTTACGCCGATGTGTCACAATTCGTGACCGTCGAAGAGCTGCTTTTGCCTTACAATAGACCACCGTTTAGTGCTTGTGAATTTATACTATAATTATAATAACTAGAACAATTTAAAATGTTTATCTAAGGTAATACATTAACACGGAGACGAAGCATGAAACCCCGTTTATCCTGCCTGGCCGGCGCGTTGGCTCTGGTCATCGCTGGCTGCGCCGCCGCGCAAGAGTACCAGGTGCCGCTAACCGAATGGGGTGTGCCCAGCATTCAAGGCACCTGGAAGCATCACACGGTGATGCCGTTCGAGCGACCCAGGGAATTGGGCACGAAACAGGCCTACACCGAAGCCGAAGCAATGGCACTGGAGAGAGCCGCGCAGCAGCGGGTGGAAGAAGACAATCAGCAGTTGGATCCGAACCGGCCGGCCCCTAAACTGGAAGCCTTGCCCGGGGTGGGTAATTACGACTTATTCTGGACTGACCGCGGCATGTTCCTGCCTACCATCCATGGTGAATTCAGAACCTCAGCGGTGATCGATCCGCCCGATGGGCGCGTCCCGGAACGGGTTACTGGCTTTCGCGAGCGCATGCGCGAGCTACGGGCCAATCAGCCGGACCGAAATGCTGGGCCCGAAGGCCGGGGTCTGGGTGAGCGCTGCCTGATTGCCTTCGGCAACAGCTCCGGCCCGGTGATGTCGCCGGTGATGTACAACAGCCATATGCAGATTGTGCAGGCGCCGGGCTATGTCATGATCATCGTCGAAATGGTACACGATGCACGCATCATCAAGATCACCGATCGACGCAGCGACGCCTCGTCCGCGTTACAGAAATGGATGGGAGACTCCATCGGCCACTGGGAAGGCGATACCCTGGTGGTGGAAACCAAGAACTACAATCCCTGGCACAGTTATCGCGGCGCCCCAACAGAGAACCTCACGGTGATTGAAACCTTCCGGCGCGAAGCCGAGAACAAGGTCATCTACGGTTTCACCGTCGATGACCCCACGGTTTATTCGGCGCGGTGGTCGGGTGAATATTCGCTCTCGCGCATGGATGGAGCCGATTTATGAATATGCCTGCCACGAAGGCAACCACGGTATGAAAGGGATACTCGCCGGTGCGCGCCGCCTGGAAGCGATGGAAGCGGCCGGAGAGGTGCGCGAGATCAAGCAGTGATCAATCGGGTCAGAGTAAAATTTCTTCACTGAATCTGCGGTGAATGACCATCGTCACAGAATTTTTAGAATGCAAGAGGTAGCGCGGCTACCCTTGCTTGTGTCTGACCGAAGTCACCTGAGCCATTATCGAAATCGCGATCTCCGCCGGTGTCTTACTCTCGATCTCAAATCCGATCGGCGCATGCAGGCGATCGATCTCCGCTGCGCTTAAGCCTAATTCCGGAAGCCGTTCTCTTCTGGCCGCAGAGGTGCGCTCCGATCCCATCGCCCCGATATAAAACGCATCGGTCTTGAGCGCTTCCATCAACGCCATGTCATCCACGCGCGGATCATGAGCCAGCGCCACAATACCACTGTAAGGATTGCTGAAATAATCACGTACCACATCGTCCGGCAGTCTCGACGTGGTTTCCACGCCATCTACCTGCCAGTTATCGAGGTAGTGCGGGCGCGGATCACACAGTGTCACGTCGTACTCCAGCGCCAACGCCATCTCGGCCACAAATTTTGCGACATCACCGGCGCCGAGCAATAACAATCGATACATGGGGCTGAGACTGTGACTCATCTTCTCGTCTTCGATGACAACGGCCGCATCACTGCTGCGATCGTTTGCCGAAATCTCGCCAGATTCCAGATCAACCAGACGACTTACCTTGATGTGATTATTAAGATCATCAGCCAGGCGCGAGAACACGGTTTGATTCGCGTTCGATGGGTCGATGTACTCCAGTAACACATGCAACTGGCCACCACAGGGTAGCTTCAGTCTGGCCTGTTCCTCTGCCGTCACCCCGTATTTGACCACGAGTGGTTTTCCATTCTCGTCAAATTGGGATTTGAGGCTGCCATCGCGCAACTGCTCAAGAAAATTTTCTTCGATACAACCGCCGGAGATGGAACCCACCAGTTCACCATCGAGGGTGCAGGCCATCATCGCCCCGATTGGTCGGGGTGAGGATCCCCAGGTCTTCAAGATGGTGCAGAGCCACACGGGTTTCTGGCTCCGCAACCATTGTTCGACATGGGAGATGATCTGTTGTTGGCTGCTTTGCATACACTCTCTGTTGACGTTGGCTTACACCAGGCGCTGTTTCCACTTGCCGCGCCTGAACACGGCGACGCCTACTATACCAGTGAGCACATCCGAAACAAATACCGCCCAGAACACACCCACCGGGCCAAGACCAAGCAGCAAGGCCAGCGTATAGGCCAGGGGTACCTGCACCACCCAGAAACAGAAAATGTTGATGTAGGTAGGCGTCATGGTATCGCCGGCGCCATTGAAGGCCTGGATGATAGCCATGCCAAAACCCCAGAATACATAGCCGTAAGCGAATATGCGTAAACACTGCACCGCGTATTCCACCACCTCTGGCTGCTGGGTAAAGAACAGCACGATGGGTCGCGTGAATAGCAACATCGCCGCTGCCGCGATCGCCATATAGATCGCATTGTATTTGGCGATATGCCATACCGTGGTCTCGGCACGTGCCGGCAAACCCGCCCCCAGATTTTGGCCCACCAGGGTGGCGGAGGCATTACTCAAGCCCCAGGCCGGCAAGATGGTGAACATCACCACCCGCACCGCAATGGTATACCCGGCTACCGCTTCACTGCCGAAGCCGGACACGATCTGCATCAAGAATACCCAGCTCGCCGTGGCTACCAGGAACTGGGACACGCCACCGATGGAAATTCGAAACAGGGAATAGACGATGTCGAGTTGCAAGCGCAGGTCGGCCAGGTGCACACGAATGCGTCCGCCACGGCCGCACAGATAATAAAGTCCATAGAGCACACCGGCACTGCGGCCGATATTAGTGGCGACGGCGGCGCCGGTGACCCCGAGTTCCGGGAACGGACCGAGCCCATAGATAAAACAGGGATCCAGTACCATGTTGATCGCGTTGGCCAACCGCAGGGTGCGCATCGCCAAGATGGCATCACCGGCACCGCGAAAGATTGCATTCACCAGGAACAGAAACACGATGGAGAAACACCCGCCGAACATTATCCGGGTGTAATTCTCGCCGCTGTCCACCACCGATTCGTCTGCCCCCATCAACAGCAAGATATTTCTGGCGAAGAGCAAGCCGATTAGACCGACGAGCACAGAGACTAAGATCCCCATGCAGATCGCCTGGCCTGCCGCCCGCGAGGCCGCCTGCGGATTCTTTTCGCCGATTCGGCGTGCGATCATCGCCGTAGTGCCCATACCCAAGCCAATGGCCACCGCATAGAGCAAGGTGATTACCGCTTCAGTAGGACCGACGGTTGCTACCGCCGCCGTACCCAGGCTCGCCACGAAGAAAATATCGACGATGGCAAACACCGACTCCATCGCCATTTCTAAAATCATGGGAATGGCGAGCAGCAGTGTGACCCGCGCAATCGTGCCTTCGGTATAGTTGATTTCTGTGTCACCGGACAGCGCTTGCTTGAACAGCTGCCATCCATTTCTAATTTTTTGTGCGGTCATCGCAAATTCCAAATATTACGACTAATGGGCACAGCAAAACCCTGTTTGCGGTGAATTAATCTGGGGATTTGATGGCCTGCTGCTTGCCTGAATCGAGTCGATGATTCAATTACCTGCTCGGCATAGCTGGTCGGGACTGAAGATGTCGTGCGATGTACTAGAGCTGAAAAGTTTAGTACGGGGTGTAAGGTTAGCGCTATCGCGCCGAAAGAATCAGGCCACCATTGCCAAAAAATCGGTTAGCTTCAAAAATTCCATTGGCTTCATCGGCCAGTACTCCTGTGGCTTAAGATGCGGGCGTTATATCTCGCGAATTTGAAATTGTTCCAGCTTTTTGTTTTTCCCACTGGCCCCGGCAGGCACGGGTAGTAATACTCAGAAGAAGATGAGCTGGAATATTACGGCAGGATTGTTGCCAACTAACAAACAATTGGCGAGTTCCCGCGGCGACAGCGTGACAATTTCCAGCGTGTGACAGGCAGCCTGTTTAGCCATCGCATCGATATCCTGCTTCGTGTAATACTTATGTTGGTTAAGTATGCGCATCTGGTTTTGCACCCAGAGATTCAATACATCCTCAGCCATTTGCGCTGCCGCGCTTCTATCGGCCATGCGATTCATCAGTTGCACGGCGCGGTTGCCGGTATGGGAATAGACGCCGATGCCTATCTCCACCTCTTGCATCAGGTAGTCCACCATTCCTGGCGGCAGATCCGTCAGCGCCAAGCGAGCGACCAGGCCCGCCGACTCTCTGACTCCGGTCGCTACCGTTTCCCTGGAACGGCTGCGCTGGCGACGAGGATTGTGATAGTCGTACACAGGATTTCGATCGAGCACACTGTAGTCGCGCCGGTCGGTCGGTTCGCATTCACGGATGCCCTCTTCTTCCTCCAGGGGGTTACAGTCATAGGAATAGAAGTGGGCCTGTCGTGCGATTGCCAATTCTTCGAGTATTTGTTGCACCGCTACCGCAGACGGCAGCGCTAACGATGTGGCTGGCGGCGGGGACGCGCTGGAGTCTATCTGGATTTCATCTGGCTCGGATGCGGCGGCCAATGTGACCGGGTCCACTGGTTCAATTTCTTCAATAAATTCAGCTGTCGGTTCCGACGCCATGGCTACGTCTTCTGTCGCTTGCTGCTTCGCTTCATCTTCAAGCGCAGCGACCTGCTGTCGCAACTCCCGCTCATCGAGTTGCGGTTCGGGCTTAAGCGAATCCGCCGGCAGCAATTGAATCCGAACCGTGGATCTGGGCGGGACTGCGGTATCGAAGTCACCAATGTTGAGATACAACAAAGCTAACACGATCGCGATATGCAGCAGCGCACTGACAGTCAGAGCAACTGCCAGCTCAAAACGATTCCGGTTGCAGCCGCCAGCTTCTCGTCGAAGAGGCTGATCCGCATCCAGATCATCCAGTAATTCGTCTCCCACGCGGATGTCGTCGTTGAAATCCATCGCTGCTTACTAGCCTGCTTCCTGGGTTGCCGTTAATTCGGCAGACGCTACCCGCCTCTGAATCTAGACAGAAGCTTGCCAGTAAAGTTCCAGCGAGAAGCTGTTAAGAGAGGATCAGTCGAAGTTTAGACTCGGGGTTCTTGCTTCCGCTTCCAGACCTAGCAGATATTCCTTGGTCTGTAGACCACCACCAAAGCCAGTGAGTTTGCCGCTGCTGCCGATCACTCGGTGACAGGGAATGATTACCGGGATCGGATTCTGGCCGTTGGCGGCGCCGACTGCGCGGGAGGCTTTCGGTTTACCGATGTGTCTGGCCAACTCACCATAGCTCCAGGTTTCGCCGTAGGCTATTTCCGTGAGCGCGCTCCACACCCGTCGTTGAAATTCAGTGCCCTCGGGTGCCAGTGCCAAATCGAATTGTCGCCGATCCCCCGCAAAATAGCCGTCCAGTTGCAAACTCACTTCCTTAAAAGGGTCGGCGTCTTTCACCCACGTCGATTCATGACGTCGCTGCATCTTGCCGTTGGGAAAGCCCAATAAACTGAGGTTGTCGCCATCGCCAGCCAGGAGTAACTGACCGATGGGTGTCTGGTGGTAGCAGTAATAAATAGTCATGCTTAATTCTCCTTGCTGGACGCTTTGGCGGCTTTGAGTGTTTGATAGTGTCGCCACAATAAAATGACGGAGTAGGCGCGCCAGGGCTGCCAACTTTCTGAACGAGCTAACAGCCGCTTCGCGGTCAGGGTTTCACCCCTTGGGGCAGCGGCGCGGCGCAGAATTAAATCGGAATGGGGGAACGCATTGGGATCACCCAGTGCGCGCATGGCGATATAGTAGGCGGTCCATTCACCGATCCCCTTCACTTTACAGATTTCATCTACAAATGCGCGGGTATCGGTTAGACAACTGATGACGAGTTTTCCTTGCAGCAGCAGCTTCGCCACCGCCTGTATCGCGGCAATACGTGGTGCCACGATGCCGAGCTCAGTCATGGCTGCTGTCGCCAACACTTCGCTGCCTGGAAACACGCGAGTTAGTCCGGGTGTGTTGCACTGGTAAGCTTGACCATAGTTATCGGCGATGCGTGCCACCAGTGTCGAGGCCGCCTTGACCGTAATCTGTTGCCCAAGAATTGCTCGCACCGCCACCTCGAAACCGTCCCAGCATCCGGGCACGCGTAAACCGGGAAATTTTTTCACCAGAGGTCGTAGCATTTTATCCTTCGCCAGAAACTTATCGATCTGCGCGCTGTCGGCCCTGAGATCAAATATCGAACGTATGCGATCGATAATGTGGTACAGGTGGCGCGATTCGGGAAAATTTATTTCGACTGTTAACTGGTTACTGCCCGGTTCGAACTCAACCAGGAAGTCCCCCACTTTTCCATCGAGGCAAATGCTGCGTGCATAGCGGGTCTCGGTAACCACTTCTACCCCGGGGATCGCCCGATAGGCCAGAAAGGCCAACATCGCTTGCCAATCATAGGGCGGTCTATAGGCAAGCGTAATGGAAATCACATTTTTCGCACAGACAGACGTCTTGCGGGTCTTGTCCCGTAGCTGTTTCGGCGAGCGGCCGTAGGTGTTATCGAACACCGCGTTAAAACGCCGCACACTGCCAAAACCTGCGGCGAAACAGATTTCCGACAGCGGCATCCGTGTTTCATCGATGAGCTTCTTCGCAAAATGCAGGCGCTGGGTCTGCGCTACCTCCACCGGGGAGGCGCCGAGATGATGCTGAAACAGTCGGCTCAATTGACGCGACCCGACTTCGAGCTGACCCGCCAGTTCATCCACGCTGGCGCCGTTGAGATAGCCTTGGTCGATTAACTGCAGGGCACGGGAGACCTTCAAGGACGA
>JADFOC010000369.1 GCA_022563075.1 Pseudomonadota bacterium | reverse complement strand
ACGTCCGTCGCTTCAACCACTGGCCGTGCTTTCTTGAGTACCGTGCTCATTACTTTCTCCTTAAACTCTGGTGGATTATGCTGAAAGGAATCGGCTGATCCCTCACCAATGGCGCGCATAGTAACATAAAATGTCCTTAAAGGTAACAAAAGTGTGTAAATAAGCACACCTTCGATAAATGGTAACAAAATTTCCGTTAATCATGCAGTTCAAGATTTAATACCATTTAAAAACAACGAGTTAGAGAATTAAAATGGAAACCAGTGTGTTTGCGGAGGGCACTGGGGGTGGACTATAAACTGCTGAAATTAATAACTAAAAACTCAAATGCCGATTACAGAGAAGCATGAACTGATTACTTTATGTGAAGAAAGGTAACAAACTGGATATTTGCGCCACCTGGCTTACACTAGAAATAGGCTTTCACTAAATTCATTGCTGGGGAGTCTCCGGATAATGCGGCACAATTCTCCCTGTAGGAGGTGCTGGAATCTGCGATTGCTGTTGTCGCTATCATGCCTATTGATTGCCATCTTGATGGTCAGCGCCATGGTTTAGTGGCTACAATGGTTGAATGCGCAGCAAACTCGTACTTTCGTCCCCCTTACAAGCCAAGGTCATAGCGGTGCCGGAAAGTCGGCAATTGGACGTGCTGGCTGCCTTATTCGAGCGTCGGGGCGCTCGCGTCATCCGCGTCCCACTCGTTTCAATTCATGATACTCCCGACCAGGCTCCGGTCATTCGTTGGCTTCGTCAGTTTATAGCAGAACCACCGAACTACTTCATAATCATGACCGGAGAAGGATTGAGGCGACTTTTGGCTGCCGCCAGACGTAACCGACTCGAGTCAGATTTTGTCGCTGCTCTCGCGCAAGTATGCAAGATATGCCGTGGTCCTAAACCTGGTCGGGCATTAAAGGAAATCCAGCTGCAAGCAGACCTGTTGGGGAGTGCGCCCACCACGGCTGGCGTGATTACTACCCTGCGCACTCTGGATTTGGAAACCTCCCGAGTGGCAATTCAACTTTATGGAGAAGACCCCAATGTGCAGCTGATGGCATATCTCGATACGCGCAAGCTGGGTGCCTGCTTGCCAGTTGCGCCCTATGTATACGCTTCAGACAGTGACAACCACAAGGTCGAGAGGTTGATTCATTTGTTGGCCAAGGGAGAAGTAGACCTCGTCGCATTTACCAGCCAGCCACAAGTTCGCCGACTAATCACTCTGGCGCAGGAGGCTGGCCTTGAAACTGAACTGCGACGTGGTCTTGCCAGGACGAAGATTGCATCGGTGGGTCCCCTGGTTAAAGATGCACTGCTTGCTTTTGGCTGCGAAGTGAATGTCATGCCCACCAAGTCCTATTTTATGAAGCCCTTGGTGAGGGCTATTGAAGATCTTTATTCAAATTCTGTAGAATCGTCACTCGACCAGGCACCGGACTAGACACTGCTGGTTTCGGCCAGCCACAGCGGATAGAATCGCCTGCAGATCGAAAGGGGTATTTGAGGCGAATCGATGCGCATAATGACGCTGAACTGTAATGGAATCCGAGCGGCGGCACGTAAAGGATTTTTTGACTGGTTGGGAAATTTTGAGGTAGATATAGTCTGTTTGCAGGAAACCAGGGCACAGATTGATCAACTGACCGATCCATTATTTCATCCCAAGGGGTTTCATTGTCATTATTACGACGCTGAGAAAAAAGGCTACGCCGGTACTGCCATCTACAGTCGAGTCAAACCAAACGCCGTCAGTAAGGGCTTGGGCTTTGCGATTGCTGACACAGAAGGACGCTATGTGCAGGCTGATTTTGACGGTCTAAGTATTGCCTCACTGTACTTGCCATCAGGCTCAAGCGGAGAAGACAGGCAGGCGCGTAAATTTGAATTCATGGATGCTTATATGCAGCACATGAAGAAACTGCGTACGCATGATCGTGAATATATAATTTGTGGTGACTGGAATATTTGTCATCATGAAATCGATTTGAAGAACTGGCGATCGAATCAGAAGAATTCCGGTTTTTTGCCGGAAGAACGTCAATGGCTGGATGTGTTATACGACAAGGTGGGATACCTGGATGCTTTCAGGCTGGTTAATCGAGAAGCCGACCAATATTCATGGTGGTCCAATCGTGGCCAGGCTAGAGCAAATAATGTAGGGTGGCGTCTGGATTACCATGTCATTACTCCCGGAATTGCTGACAAGGTAATCTCAGCTGAGATTTATACGGAGCAACATTTTTCGGACCATGCGCCGGTTATTTTAGAGTACGCGTTGTAATCAAGCGAATTAGCAATTAAGTGAATAACCGGAAATGAAAATAAAAAATTTGTTCAAAGCGCTGCTCCTTCTGCTGCTGGTAACGGCAGCGGGTCTTAGTCATGCACAGCGATTAATCGCCATAATCGATACTTCAAAAGGTGAAATGCGGGTTGAGCTGAACCAAAGGGCAGCGCCCACGACCGTAGCCAATTTCGTTAATCTGGCCATGCGGGGCTTTTATGATGGATTAAGCTTTCATCGTGTGGAAAGAAATTTCATGGTGCAAGGTGGAGATCCACTGGGCACTGGTAACGGTGGCCCCGGCTATCAGTTTCAGGGAGAAATACTCCTACACCACAACCAGCCAGGTATTATCTCCATGGCTAATTCCGGGCCAGGAACAGAAGGCAGCCAGTTCTTTTTGACCCACCTGGCAACTCCCCACCTCGATGGCCTGCACTCGGTATTCGGCAGGGTAATAAGTGGACTAGCCGTTGTGCACCAACTTAGACGCAGGGATATTATTAATTCAATTAGCATCGATGGTGATCCATCAGCCCTATTTAGCCGCAATCGGTCCCAGCTGGATGATTGGAATCGAGTATTGGATGAGAACTTTCCAAACTTGAAACCGACACCCATGGTGGACGAAAATTAATTATCAGCGGCTTGGTAAGGTAAAATCAGAAATCTAAAAAACCATCGAGAAAGCCGGCTATCAATCTTGGTATTTGTTGTCACCGGCAGATAATTAATGTTACAGAACCCGTTTGAAGGGCTTCACTGTTACTTTTTGATAAACACCGGCAGCGACATAGGGATCCGCATCGGCCCAGGCTCGTGCTTGTTCCAGACTATCGAATTCTGCGATCACCAGGCTGCCGCTAAATCCATCCTTTCCCGGGTCGGGCCTGTCGACAGCAGGGTGGGGCCCCGCCAGCATTAACCTGTCCTGATCGGCTAATTTATTGAGACGATCCAGGTGTGCAGGCCTTGCGGACTTGCGTTTCAGCAAACTGTTTTCTATATCTTCACTCATTATTGCGTAATACATCGAAACCTACCTTGCAAAAATTAAATTTTTTCTTTGCTGGTTGAATCGGTGTTGGTTGCTTCCTCGTCTAA
>JADFOC010000368.1:1556-3420 GCA_022563075.1 Pseudomonadota bacterium | reverse complement strand
CGAGTGATTCGAGATGTAGCGGTGATAGCAATCGATAATCTCTCTGCCAAAACCAGCGAGATAGCTGCACGTTTTTATTCGCATCCCAGTTCAAAACTCAGTGTAATCGGTATCACCGGCACCAACGGAAAAACCAGTTGTGCTCAATTCATTGCTCAGGCGCTGACTGCGATGGATTATCGGTGCGGCATCATTGGCACGTTGGGTTACGGAATTTATGGAAGTCTAAAAGAAACTCAATTGACCACGCCAGACGCCGTATTCACTCAAATGGCTTTGTCTGAGATGGTAAGGGATAAAATTGATCCTGTGGTTATGGAAGTCTCGTCAGTTGGTTTGCACCAGAAACGAGTCAAAGCAGTTCAGTTCGGCATGGCGATTTTCACGAATCTGACACGTGACCATCTCGATTATCACGAGAGTATGGAAAGCTATGCTGACAACAAGAAAAAGCTGTTCACTACTGAGGGGCTCAGACATGCCATTGTTAATCTAGACGATCCTTACGCATTGTCAATTATCAACAGCATTGCGAAAGATGTAGAGATATCAACTTATAGTCTGAAGAATTCAATAGCGACTGTGCATGCCGAGGAACTGAAATTGACACGGTACGGGTTTGAAGCTCGAATCAGTACTCCCTTGGGCAAGGGAACGGTGAATGGAAAGCTTATCGGATCTTTCAATTTTTCCAATCTTCTTGCTGTTATCACAGCGCTAATTAGTTACCTGCCATCAAATGAAGATATCTCCATCGCCAGGCTTTGCGAACAAATCTCCAATCTAAGTCCAGTGAGCGGTCGCATGGAGATTATCGGAGATAGCGAAGAACTTACGGCGTTGGTTGATTATGCTCACACACCTGATGGCTTGCGTAGTGCATTAGTAGCCTTGAGAGAACACTTTACAGGGAATGTCTGGTGCGTGTTTGGCTGCGGTGGCAACCGGGACAAAGGCAAGCGACCGATGATGGGCGAGATCGCTGAAAAATACGCCGATCGACTGATTATCACCGATGACAATCCAAGAAACGAAGAGGGTGATGAAATTGTGCGGCATATATTAAGTGGTATCGGTGATCGATCCGCTATCACCGTGCTGCGCGATCGTGCCGAAGCCATCTCCTTTGCGATCGAAAATGCCGCTTCTGGAGATGTGGTACTGGTAGCCGGTAAAGGTCATGAAACGTATCAGGACATTCGTGGCAATAAATTAATATTCAGTGATGCAAATCAAGTTCGTTTAGCACTGAAAAAACGCAGCGAAAGTTAATGAGGCAATTGCAAGGTTTTGATTGGCACAATGACTTTATCAGTACTTGCTGAACAATTAGGTGGTGAACTCATCGGTGAAGACGTTGAGTTTTCGCACGTGTCCACCGATACCAGAACACTGATTAATGGAGAGCTGTATCTTGCGTTGACAGGTGAGCGCTTCGATGGCAATAAATTTATTGAACAAGCTAAAGCGTGTGGGGCAAGTGCGGCAATAGTAAGTAAATGCATAGCGACTGATCTTCCACTATTACGAATAGCCGATACGCACCATGCTCTGGGAAAAATTGCTTCGATTAATCGACAACGAAGCAATGCCAAAATAATCGCTGTAACTGGCAGTCAAGGCAAAACCACGATTAAGGAAATGATTGGGTCGATCTTGAGTTTGTGTGCAGAGACTTTGATTACAAAATCGAATTTGAATAACACCATAGGAGTGCCATTAACTCTGATGCAACTAGAACAACAACATGGCTTTGCGGTTATTGAGTTGGGTGCGAGTAGAGCAGGTGAAATTGCTTATAGCGCCGATGTGACACAACCAGATATCGCCTTGATTAGCAATGCCAGTGTGGCCCACATCGAGG
>JADFOC010000368.1:0-1546 GCA_022563075.1 Pseudomonadota bacterium | reverse complement strand
TATCAGCTAAGGTTGATATCATTGACGGCTTGGTCGACGATGGCGTGCTTCTGTTAAATGCTGACGATGCGCAGGTTAACGAATGGATTAAGCGGGCAGCAGATAAGCGAACGGTGCTTTTTAGTTTTGCTAATGAAAATAGAACTGCAGACTACTACTCACTCAATGTAAAGATTAACGGGAAGGGTCGGGTATCCTTTAAATTAGTTACTCCTATAGGTGAACGAACTATATTCGTCAATATGCTCGGCAAGCACAGTGTGGTAAATGCGGTTGCGGCAGCATCGGCTGCTATCGAAGCCGGTGCCAACCTGGATGAAGTTGCAAAAGGGCTGTCCGATCTGATGCCGGTACGGGGTCGTTTATATCCGTTACCCGGAGTAAATGGCAGCAGTCTTATAGATGACACTTATAACGCAAGTCCGAGTTCCTTTTTTGTGGCGATAGACGCATTGATGTTGTTTTCCGGTAGGAAGGTACTGATAGCGGGTGACATGAAAGAGCTTGGTGATGAGTCGAACGCTGCGCACGCTGCTGTTGGTGAATATGCGGCAGCGGCCGGAGTAGATGAATTATGGGCCGTTGGTGAGTACAGCCATCTAATCGTGGCTGCATTCGGCGGTATGGGGAAACGATTCGTAGACAAGAATGGCTTGGTGCAGGCGTGCAAGCGTGTCGCCAGTACCGACATCATATTTTTGGTTAAAGGTTCCCGTGGAGCCAGAATGGACACCGTGGTAAATGAATTGACGGCGAGCGAGGATCACTAATGCTGGTTTGGTTATCAGAGTATCTAATTCAGTTTAATAGCAATTTTGCGGTGATTCAGTACATCACGGTAAGAGGTATTTTCAGTATTCTCACCGCGATGGCGGTGTCATTGCTGATCGGTCCGTGGATGATTCGACGCTTGAATTATCACCAAATAGGACAGGTTGTGCGCGATGATGGTCCGGAGAGTCATTTCAGCAAGGCCGGGACTCCCACTATGGGTGGCGCCTTAATCCTTGTCAGCATGGCCGTAAGCACCTTGTTGTGGTCAGACCTTGGCAATCACTATGTTTGGATTGTTTTGCTGGTAACCATGTTATTTGGTGCCGTAGGCTGGGTTGACGACTATCGCAAGGTATTTGAACAGGACCCGACTGGATTGCCGGCGCGATGGAAGTTCTTCTGGCAATCCATCATCGGTTTAGGTGCGGCGACCATTCTCTATTACACAGCATTGGGTCCCGTTGAGACGCAATACATTGTGCCTTTCTTTAAGGGCGTAGCAATTGATATAGGGATATTTTATGTGGTGATCAGCTACTTTGTAATCGTAGGCTTTAGTAATGCAGTCAACTTCACCGATGGCTTAGATGGTCTGGCAATATTGCCCACGGTGATGGTCGGTGGCGCCCTGGGTTTAATTGCCTATCTTGCAGGGCACAGTGAGTTTTCTGCATACCTTAACATCCCCTACATAGCCGGTGCTGGAGAAGTGGTGATATTTGCAGGTGCAATAATGGGGGCAGGGCTCGGTTTTCTCTGGTTCAACACCTAT
>JADFOC010000367.1 GCA_022563075.1 Pseudomonadota bacterium | reverse complement strand
AAAATTCTGGCCAGCGCCTTAGGTTTCGTTTTGCCATAGTGAACGCAGCAAATATTCAAAGCTTGCGCATAGAAGTGAACCCCCAAATCATCTTCTCTTTCTTTCCAGTACAATGTCAGTATTGATGTTGGGGACGGACAGCCTGACAACGGGAAAGCGATGCAGGGGAACGGGATTCGATTATGAAATTAGTTGAAAATGAAACGTCGATGTCTAATTTAATCAAGAAAATCGATGATCTGGAAAAAAAAGTGTCGCAGCTCGAATCATTGCGAGAGTATGTTGACCGTGGAACGCAGTTGTTACTGGCTCATCAGTATAGAGCGCTATCGGACCGAGGCGTGGTATTACCTTTTTCAGAGGTGGAGTTCAGGAATTACTCACAAAGTGGTGAAGATGGTATTTTGTGGTACATATTTGCCCTGGTGGGTACCACCAATAAACGTGCGGTAGAGCTTTGCGCAGGCAATGGCAAGGAGTGCAATAGTGCGAATTTGATCATTAATCATGGTTGGGATGCTCTCTTGATTGATGGTAAAGAAAGCAATGTTGAATTGGCAAAAAAATTCTACCGAAACAACCAGGATACTTTTGTGGATGGCCCGGCAATCGCTCATTGTTGGATATCAGCCGAGAACATCAATGACATCTTGGCTTCGTTCTGTTTTAAAGAGGAAATTGACCTTCTGACAATCGATATCGATGGTATTGATTATTGGTTGTGGAAAGCGATTGACATGGTCTCTCCTCGGGTCGTGTTAATAGAATCTAATCCTGTTTGGGGTGCCGACCGGTCGGTGACGGTTCCTTATGATGCTACCTTCGAGGCCAAGTGGCCAAAGAATGATGATGTTGAGGCAGGCGCAGGTGAAGACCATCGACTTTTTGCCGGAAGACAGGGTTTACTGGCGGACAAGGCCTGTTATGCCGGGGCGTCTTTACCGGCCTTAGTGAAATTGGCCAAGGACAAAGGCTATCGTCTGATCGGTTCTAACCGAATAGCTTTTAACGCTGTGTTTATGCGCAATGATGTGGGTGAGCAATTTTTCCCAGAAGTTCCCGCTGCCTCATGCTTTCTGAATGAGGGGCTATTGAATAGATGCCGTGCCAAAAGAAAATTAGTTGAAAAATTCGAGTGGGAAGAGGTATAGATTTAATTTAACCATGGAATCTCAAAACTCGTTGCCGAAAGTAATCGCGAGGGCCAGTATCTGGCTAACCAACCATAGTTTACGGCCTGATAATTCCTATGTTCCCTTCGATCTGAATGTCGGTGCCCAGTGGCGACGATAATTCTTGCAGGCGTCTTAAGATTCGCTGTGCAATAGCTGGCGGAGCGATGCGCGGAATTCCACGCAAGGCCAGCTTTTGCTCATCGTAACGCGCCTCGATCGGATAGATGCGCACCTCCTTCAATTTGCCGCCAACGAACTCATTGATCGCCAGAATACTCTCGAATTTAACCGGGAATTCGGCGTTGGGCGGGCCTACACTGCGACGTGGATCGCCACGCCCGGACAAACCGATCACATCCATCTGCCGAATGAATTCACCCAGGCCATAGAATATAGGACGATTTTTATAAATCTCTATGCCGCGCAAGGCATGCACGCCGGTACCCTGGAACAAGTCGGCGCCATTGTCGATGACAGCTTTGGCAAACACCGGCAGATAATCGGCGATGCTTGAATTGGTGTCGATGTGTTCTGCTTCTGGAATTCCCTCACCGCGATAACCCCCCGTGGTTTCTAGAAAATGATGCGCATGAATGGCCACGGTGATGAAATCCGATTTGATTTTGCCTTCACGCACCGACGCCAGTACATCGGTTAAATCTTGCTGATTCATTTCGTAGTGATAAGAAGGTTCGGTTATTCCCGCATCGGCCTTGCGAAATTGATTACCGATAAAGCTTATTTGCGTATTAGAGTTAGCTCCTCTGGCATAGAAACCGGTGCCGTTGGGAAAATGATCTCGCAGAGTCTGTAAAGCGTCCCAGGAATCCTCTGGCACCATGAAGTAACGGGTTACGCGTAACGGACTTAGACCACCAGTACCCGGCCATTCGCCTCGTGCCAACTGGGCTCTCGGCGCGTGATCGGACACGGCCACCATGCCCACTCTGCCCTTGGGGCTACTGTAAAACCGGGCAGCTCGAGCCGCCCAGTAGCTATCACCATAGCCGGCATATTGCAGACCGACCCGATCCAGATGGCGACTGGTTTCAACCAGTCCCCCAAGCCCAAAATCATCCGCGTGATTATTGGGTCGCGAAACGATGTCAAACCCCATCTCCTTAACCCATTCCGCTGCCCGGGGTTCCGCGGAGAAGCCACCGCCGGCAGTACCACGGAAGATCCGTCCGTCGATAATATTTCCTTCCAGGTTGCCCGTGGTAACATCCGCTCCCTGCGTCAGTTCCACCACGGCCCGAAAGCCCGGATCGCTCATCATGTGATCCAGGGGATAGGAGATGATTATGTCGCCTACTACGGCGATGGTGAAACCATCATCTACGGTAGTCGCCAGCAGCTCCGAATTCAATGCCTGCGCCGAGAGGCAAGTCGGAATCAGACTAACTATTAAAATTAGCGTGAAAGAAAGAGACCTGTCACTTTTTATTCTTATTCTCATTAGGCTTTTTAATAACATGGTTCCGTGCTCTCATCATTTATTGCAGTAGATTTACCGGTGATGGACCAAATGAAATCCAGGTGCCTTGATGGCGGGCCGCGCTGGCATCGCCCCGAGACCAGTCACAGACACCATTAGGAAAGATGGTATTTAACTCGGCAATTTGTTCGATGCTAAAACGTACCGAGTAATCTGACGCATTGATAGGTCGGAGCTGGCAACTGACGATATCATTAGCCAGCGGTGCTCCGGCCACGTGCCGCGGCGTCGGATAAGCCGGATACAACTCGTTACAGCGACTGGTGCCAGCGAAGGTCTGCGTTTCCTCTATTTTTATTCTGCTGTCACCGCTGTTGTCCCAACAAACATCGCTCAAGGTAATGGGCTTATTGACAACCACTTTCTCACTCAGATCGGCGAGAGAATCATCAGAGTTGATCGCAGTTAGCCAGCTGTCCATCTGCTGAAATATCTCCGCCAAATCGGGACGCTCTTCGGTGTATCCCCATAGCCCACCTACTTGCATGACATGGTTGTCGGCGTGACCGTTAGCATTGCTTAAGCGCTGCCGGGTGGAAAATTGATGCACGATCATGTGGATATCGCCGTTCTCCCGATGATCGGTATAACTGCGGTAATCGATCACAGGGGTGCTGGCTAAGCCGGCCCCGCCGAACAGGATGCGACCGGATTCTATCGCGCGCTTACGGGCAACCGGGTCAGCGCGATGCCGCTGCGGACCATAATTCATGTAGCGATCGAAGCCACCAATATCTCAGTTTAGATCA
>JADFOC010000366.1 GCA_022563075.1 Pseudomonadota bacterium | reverse complement strand
TTGAGTTGAGCTCGTTCCGATCTGGCCTTAAGGTATTAGACCTGGCGGGTGGTACCGGGGATTTCAGCATTCGCTTTTCTTCCCTAGTTGGAAAGCAGGGCCACGTGGTGTTAGCCGATATCAACGAGTCCATGTTGCAGATTGGCAGGGATCGAGTTATCGACCAAGGCATTAGCAACAATGTCACGTTCGCCCAAGTCAATGCCGAGAGTCTGCCATTCGTTGATAATTCATTCGATTGTGTTTGTATTGCGTATGGACTGCGCAACGTGACTGATAAAGCAGCCGCATTGGAATCGATGCAGAGAGTTTTGAAACCAGGTGGAAGAGTATTGATATTGGAGTTTTCCAAGCCAACCAACAGGTTACTGGGCAAAGCCTACGCGGCGTACTCGACGCTTTGGCCTCTTGCAGGAAAGCTAATTACCGGCGACTCAGAAAGCTAGCGATATCTAGTGGAATCTATTCAACTGCATCCTGACCAGGAAACGCTTCTGCAGATGATGCATGCCGCCGGGCTGCAGAATTGCAAATACCACAATGTGATGAGTGGGATTTGCGCGATTCACCTGGGGTTTAAACCACTATAGTTTTCAACAATTGTTACCCATCAGGCGTGAGGTCTGCCATTGAATCAATTTCTCGGATCGATAGTGCTATTTCCTATCGAACAAATTCTGAATCAGCTATTAAAGAATGATGCTCACCTGGCAAAGCGTCTGTCTCCATTTGCCGGCAAAGTCATTCAAGTCAAGAGCAGCATGCCAACTATATCGTTAACTTTATCCTTCGATGCAGGCCGAATAAGGCTCAGCGCAATAGATAGTGAAACACTCATGCTGAATCCAGATGCCATTATCTCTGGCAGGTCATCAGATTTGTTAGATCTGATTATAATTAAATCAGATCGAAGACCATTGGCCAATAAAGCAATCTCTATAAGTGGCGACGTTCTGTTAGTTCAAGACATCTACCATACCCTGATGGATCTAGACATCGACTGGGAAGACTACCTGGCCCCTTTGTTAGGCGATGTCATCACCAATGAGATTGGACAATTTGCCGACGATGTCAGGCAATGGTCAGACGGTGCAAAGCGAAGCATGCAGCGTAACGTGGACGATTACCTAAAAGAAGAAATCAGGGTAGTGCCGGGTCGGGCAGAAGTAGATAGCTTTGGCGATGATCTGGATCGACTCAAGCTAGATATCGATCGACTTCAGGCCAGAACCGACAATTTGTGCAAACGACTGGACCAAGTTCAGTGAAATCTCCATTGGACTGTGTCAGCGCTTTCTTGTTAGCGCTTCTATCAGATGGTATCTTTGCAACCCCTTTAAGCACCTGAGTCTTTGCATTCGATCGTGTCCCACTTTGCTCGTTTAATTAAAGTTGTTAACGTCATCGTCAAGTATCGTCTCGACGAATTTCTCGAGCAACAACCGGGACTGCGCTGGCTACGGCTATTGTTACTGCCATACCGCAGTATCTGGCTATTGAGCAAGCATAGACTAGGCAACAAGAATCAACGTTTGCGTAGGGCGATGGAAGAGCTGGGGCCCATCTACATCAAGTTCGGGCAGCTGCTATCGACACGACCCGACTTTCTCGATCGCGAACTGGCAGAGGAACTGCAATCTTTACAAGACAATGTTCCTCCATTTCACTCTCCAACGATCGAAGAGATTATTAAATTGACACTCGAGAAAGATGTCGAATCGATTTTCAGTGAACTCGATAGCGAACCTTTCGCATCCGCCTCGGTGGCGCAGGTTCACCAGGCCAAGTTACTCAATGGTGAAGAAGTTGTGGTCAAGGTGCTACGACCTGGCATTGAAAAAACAATTGCTGCAGATTTAAAGCTGCTCAAATGGTTCGCTCAACTTGTAGAAACACGCACTACTATTGGAAAGCGACTGCGTCCCATCGAAGTCGTAAACGATTACGAAAAAATTATTTTCGATGAACTCAACTTGCAAGCAGAAGCAGCGAATACATCACAGTTAAGACGCAACTTTGAAAATTCTCCGGTTTTGTATGTTCCAAAAATATATTGGGACTATACCAGAAAAGATATTCTGGTGATGGAACGCATTCATGGCATACCAGTTGCGGATATTGCGTCTCTAAAAAGACACAAAATTAACCTGAAGCAACTTGCCGAGACCGGAGTGGATATTTTTTTCACACAGGTGTTCGAACATAACTTTTTCCATGCCGATATGCACCCAGGAAATATTTTTGTCGCCAGGGATAAGCCAGACAACCCGCAATACATCGCGGTCGATTGTGCCATCATCGGTTCTCTGAGTGATGAAGATCAAGAATACCTGGCTAAAAACCTGTTAGCTATTTTTAAACGTGACTATCGCAAGGTCGCCGAGCTTCACATCGCATGTGGCTGGGTTCCCAAACAAACGAAGATTCATGAATTCGAATCTGCCATGCGCTGTGTTTGTGAACCTATCTTTGAAAAACCACTAAAAGACATTTCATTCGGACAACTGTTACTGCAATTGTTTCGCGTAGCGGGTCGCTTCGACATGGAAGTGCAGCCTCCGCTGGTACTATTGCAGAAAACCCTGCTGAATGTGGAAGGCCTGGGCAGACAACTCTATCCCGAACTGGATCTGTGGCAGACTGCCCTTCCCTATCTTGAAAACTGGAATAGTAAAAGATTAAATCCCTTTACATTGATAAGAAAAATTCAGGACAACATACCCAACTGGATCGATCAACTGCCACAACTCCCACAATTGATGATTGATGCCGCAACTCAGAGCAAGCAGCTCAGCGAAATAAATGAGTCATTGATTAGACAGCAAACTGCGATCGATCTGAAGTTGCAACGGCAACGCCGACGCTCGCGAAACGCCGGCATTGCATCCCTGATACTGGCGGCAGTCGTGCTGTTTCTGCCGGTGGAGCAAGCGCTTGAGACTGTGCCTGTTGCCACATTAGGCCTGGGACTGTTGGGGGTTTACCTTTTGTATTTTAGGCGGTGAAGTAGCATACTAAGCCAATGTCCTCGTACCTCGACCAAGTCAATTGGAATGAACAGGGTCTGGTGCCGGTAATTACACAGGAGGCAGACACCGGGCGGGTGTTGACGCAGGCCTGGATAAATCGGGAGGCATTGCAGACGGCGGTCCAGGAAAACCGGGCCGTTTATTGGTCGAGATCCCGAGACCAGCTGTGGCGCAAGGGGGAAGACTCTGGAAACATCCAGATACTTGTAGATGTACTCCTAGATTGCGACAATGACTCTGTATGTTATCGAGTGGAGCAGGTGGGAGGCATAGCCTGCCATACCGGCCGTGAAAGCTGTTTCTATCAAAAACTGGATAACGGGGGCTGGCACACTGTAGATCCGATCCTGAAAGATCAACCAGAAATGTATAAACATAGCTAGGCAATCTGTAAAATGAGTGAA
>JADFOC010000365.1 GCA_022563075.1 Pseudomonadota bacterium | reverse complement strand
CTGTTCGATAAGGCATTCGCCGCCCCTGCCGCAATGATGGAATTTGCTGCTTGCGATATTAAGGCGGTGTATGACCGTGACGCGGCGATATGCTCACATCTACCCGTAATCTTATACCTCAAGGGTTTCCAATCGATCCAAGTGCATCGTCTCGCGCACTTCCTCTGGACTACCAACCGCAAAGATCTGGCATTGTTCATTCAAAGCAGGAATTCCGAAGTCTTCGGCGTCGATATTCATCCAGCCTGTGTAATGGGCAGAGGCATCATGTTTGACCATGCCACCGGCATCGTCATCGGTGAAACTTCAGTAATCGAGGACAATGTGTCCATCCTGCAACAGGTAACCTTGGGCGGTACTGGCAATGAACAGGGAGACCGACATCCCAAGATCCGCTCAGGAGTGTTAATTTCCGCCGGGGCAAAAGTACTGGGAAATATTGAAATAGGCGAAGGCGCCAAGATTGGCGCTGGCAGTGTGGTGTTGAGCGATGTATGCGCTCACACAACCGTGGTGGGCGTCCCAGCGAGAGTAGTTGGCAAGCCCTGTTCCGAAATCCCCGCGGCAACCATGGAGCAAAATGTATTCGAAGATGAGTAGTAGTCGGCGGCTCTACAGAGGCAGCTGAGTTTATGACTGGTGAAAGTTTATCCCAAATGCTTGGTCATTATGAGATGCCAACCTGAAATGAGGAGAACTCCATCATGACGCGCAAAGCCACCGCGATGCTACTTCCTCTGGTAGCCCTGACATGCAGTCTTGGTTGCAGCACTCTGGTAGCACAGGAACAATTTCTAAATGATGACAACCTGGCACGTTTGGGCGAACTGATTGACAGTCCTGATCGCTCCGACGATTTGCGCGTAAGAAACCAGTATCGGCACCCTCTACAGACACTGGATTTTTTCGAGGTAAAACCCGATCTAACAGTCGTCGAGATCTGGCCTGGCGGTCAAGGTGGTTGGTATCGGAGTATTCTGGCACCCTATCTCGAAGCGAAAGGCAGCTATATCCCAATAAGAGCAGATTCCGACGACTCGCCCTTCGTAGACCTGGTAGCTGCTAATTCAGCAGATCGAGTGCTGGTTTTCAGAGCCCATGGTTTCATGATCTATCCATATCCAGCACAGGATTACTATCACTCCATTTATGCGATGCTGAAACCCGGAGGGTTATTCGGCATCGTCGACCACCGTGGAGATGAATCGATTGCGCAGGACCCTAACGGTGAAAACGGTTATGTAAATCAATCTCACGTGATCATGTTGGCGGAAAACGCAGGGTTCGAGTTGATCGCAGAATCTGAGATTAATGCCAATCCCGAAGACACCAAGGATTACCGGGCAGGAGTGTACTCACTCCCGCCCCTGCTTCGTGGCTCCCGCTTGAATCGACGTCTGCGTGCACAGATGCGAGAGATCGGCGAAAGTGATCGCATGACGTTGAAATTCATCAAACGCTAACCCTCGACTACTAGCCCGATTCAAATAAAACCACAACCAGAGGGTCTCGATTTCCAGGTTCTGTAATTTAAAGATGTTCTTCGGCAAACTTTGCTAATGCTGAGCGTGGTACACCCTGCAATAAAATATTACCCCCTTGACCAAAACTCTTGAATCGCTCGGTCAGATAGGTGAGGCCGGAACTGATGGGTGTCAGATACGGTGTATCGATCTGTGCTAAGTTGCCGAGACAGATAACCTTCGAGCCATTACCTGCACGGGTCACAATGGTCTTGATCTGATGCGGAGTTAAATTCTGAGTTTCATCGATAATAATAAGACTGTTCTGAAATGATCGACCGCGAATGTAATTAAGCGACTTGAACATGAGTGGTACTTTATTTAACACGTATTCTATACTGCTACTGCAATTCTCATCCTCCCAATGCAAGGCTTCCAGATTGTCCGTGATAGCACCGAGCCAGGGTTCCATTTTTTCTTCCTCGGTACCTGGGAGAAATCCAATGTCTTCATCGAGTCCTTGAATGCTGCGTGTCACGATAATGCGCCGATAAATCTTGTTTGGCACCGTCAATTCGATCGCCGCCGCCAGTGCCAGGATGGTCTTACCCGAGCCGGCAGAACCGGTAAGATTCACCAGATGCACATCAGGATCCAACAGCAAATTCATTGCCATCGCCTGGTACACATTCAGTGGCTTTAAGCCCCAGGTCTCGCTCGCCATCATATAGGGCAGATCTAAATGCAGCAGCGTAACCTGCTTAGCATCGATTGAAATAATGCGCGCAAGAAACCCCGTTTCGTCGTGGATAAACTGATTGGGATAAACCTCTTCATCGAATAAATCCCTCGATACCCGATGCAGGGTACGACCCTCTTGCTGAACCGTTTCGACATTGTCGACCAAATCCCAAAATGAATGCTTGAAGAGCAGATAGCCCTTGTTTAGCTGTTCGATATCACTCAGCAATTGATCACTGTGATAGTCTTGAGACTCAATCCCGCAACCTCGTGCCTTCAGACGCACATTGATATCTTGAGTGACCAACACCACTCGTTTGTTTGGATATCTATGCTTCAGGTAGCCAACATCGTTTAAAATCTTATTGTCATTCAGATGCGTCGGTAACATCACTAGATTTTCAGGAGTCTTTACCATTAGCACAGAAATGCTGCCACTCTTCTCTGCATTCTCTCCTCGCTCGATGGCAACACCATTTTCAACGTCGCTGGCACTGGCACGACCGAGCAACTTATCCAACTCACGTATGGCTTGCCGGCAATCGGCAGCAATAGCCTGCCTGCCGCTCTTGAGCGAGTCCAGTTCTTCTAGAACCGTGATTGGAATGACGACGTGGTGTTCATCAAAATTGAGAATGGAGGTGGGATCGTGGATTAAGACATTGGTGTCTAGCACATAGATAATTGGGTTTGAGGAGGTACCGCTGTCAATTGAATTCTTGACAAGTTTCACTTCGCTCATATTAGTAGAACCCCTTATGAATCGAGTTATATTGAGTCTGTGTTTTGTCTGTGTTTGGCCGTGGCCGGATTTCGTCCCTCCCTTAGTTGGTGAATGGAAGAATGCTTGCACTTACTTCATAGCGTCGGCCAGAGCATGATAAACCTTTAGTCATCACACCAGAAAAATACCGAAGTTTATGGCGAACGGTAGATCTTGCGATAAATTCCTATCGTGCAAATTGCAATAGCACACCGGCGGCGACGGCCGAACCAATCACGCCTGCTACATTTGGACCCATCGCATGCATTAATAAAAAATTATTGGGGTTCGCTTCCAAGCCGACTTTGTTGGCAACGCGTGCGGCCATAGGAACCGCCGAAACGCCGGCTGCGCCGATTAATGGATTTATCTTCTGCTTGGAAAATACGTTCATCAATTTAGCCATGAGCACTCCAGTAGCGGTTCCGATGCAAAATGCCACGATGCCTAAGGATAAAATACCCAG